>DASXKV010000053.1 GCA_036496605.1 Gemmatimonadaceae bacterium
CAGTACTGGGAAGACGGTTGCTCGAGGTGCTCGCAGGGCACGGTGCGTCGCGCAAACAGCACCCGTCGCGAATGGAGCACTCGACCGCTATGTCGGCGACGGCGTGAGTGAGCCGTCACTCACTGCGCGATTTGCACGCAGGAAGGCAACCGTCGGGCGTTTCCCGACGGTTGACCCCGTTCATAACCGCCCCAACGATGTGCACTCGTCAGGGCGGCGGAGCTCACAAGTCGATCACCACGTCGCGAATCGGTCGCGAGCAGCAGACGAGCAGGTTGCCGGCCGCGGGATTGTCCAGTGGTTCCGGGTCGTAGGCGACATCGCCGGACACCAGGCCGCTTTCGCAGTTGTGGCACACACCCGCACGGCACGACCAACGAACCGGGACGTCGCACGCTTCGGCGAGTTCCAACAGATTTCCGTACGCTGCCTCGTTCCAGTGCGCCATGATGCCGCTGCGCGCAAACGAGACGACCGGGCCAGTGCCAGCGTCGTGCTCCGGCGAATGAGGACGACGCGTCGTCTTCTCATCGACGACGCCGGGCATCATCGACTCGCCACCCGTGAAGAGTTCGACAAAGATCCGCTCGTGCGAGACGCCGAGCACGAACAGCGCCTCTTTCATGTCGGCCATGAAACGATTCGGACCGCACAGATACACGACGGCGTCAGGTGAGACGCCGGCGGTCTCGAGGACCGATCCGGAGAAATGGCCTTCGTTGTCGAAATCCTCGCCGATCCGATCGTCCGGACCCGGCCGGCTATAGCAGACATAGCGCCGCCCGTTTGGGATTCCGGCGATTAAGCGCCGAACCTGTGCAGCGAACGGATGCCGCTGCCCGTTCCGAGTTTGATAAAGCCACAAGACCGACCGTCCCGACTGTGCCGCCGCCAGCTCGTACAGCATCGCGAGGACCGGTGTCGCACCGATCCCAGCGCTGAGCAGCACGACGGGGCGGCTTTCGTCCCGCAGTGTGAAGCTGCCACGTGGCAAGCTGATGTCCAGGCGGTCGCCGACCCGGAACGCTCGCAGACAGGTTCCTGCCGCGCCGTTCGGTTCGAGCTTCACGCTGATGCGATAGCGCTCGTTGGATGGCGGACCCGAAAGCGAGTAACTGCGAAATAATGGCGAGACGCTCGCACCAGCTCGAAGGCGCAGCACCACGTACTGACCCGGGAGGGGTGTTTGCAGCGGGTGCCCTTCGGGATCTCGCAGCGTCAGCGAGACCACGTCGTCGGTTTCCCGATCGATCGCCGCAACCATGACCGACTGAAATCCTGCTGCCACCGGATGCGCCGCGGCGGCCGGCATGAGTCCCGCGTTACCTGCGCTCGTCGTGGCCCCCGAGGGTCGCAGCAGCGCCTCAAACGACGAGCGCCAGCCGGATGATAGAGCGTCGATCCTCAGTGCACGCTCCAACCGATCGCGCGGGTGACTGGACGAATAGAGAAGCGCATTGACCTCTTCGACCGTCAGCCGCTCCTTCGCCCCGCCCACCTTGACGATTTCGTCCCCAGGACCGACGTCGCCTTCGTGGAGCACGCGGAAGTAGAACCCGGGCCGACCGCCGCCTGTCAATAATGCGGGCATGCGCGGCTCATTCATCCGAATGCCCACGCGATAGCACGTCACGCGAGGTTGCGTGATCTCAAACAGCGCACTACCGATTTGATAGCGGTCGCCGATACAGGCGGTATCGTCGGCAAGTCCCTCCACGGTGAAGTTCTCGCCGAACTGGCCGTACACGAATTCGTGCCGTTTCAGCTGCTCCTGCCAATGCCGGTACGAATCGAGTTGGTAGACGAACACTGCGCGATGCTCTCCGCCGTGTCCAGCCAGATCACCCTGACCGTCGCCTTCGAGATTCAACCGGCCGACTCGACACCGGCCGGCGACTGGACT
>DASXKV010000055.1 GCA_036496605.1 Gemmatimonadaceae bacterium
CTCGACGCGCCCTTCTCGACGCGCCCTTCTCGACGCGCCCTTCTCGACGCGCCCTTCTCGACGCGCCCTTCTCGACGCGCCCTTCTCGACGCGCCCTTCTCGACGCGCCCTTCTACTTCGCCGTCGCGACCGCCAGTTCGTACCGGTCGTGATGGCGCACCCACGCCTGCGGGTCGTCGAGATGCTCCTCGTCCCGCCCCTCCGGCGTGAGGTCGAGAAAATTGTACGTCAGGTTGAGGAGATCGATGCCGCGCGCGTAGGTCGAGTACGTATGAAAGATCGTTCCGTCCTCGCCCTTGTAGAACACGCTCACGCCCTCGCGCTCCGACCCCACCGGACCGCGCCGGTAGTTGTAATACCCGGACTTCGCCTTCACGTCGTTAGCCGTGAACGACACGAAATAATCGTAGTTGAAGTCGGTTCCGTTGGATGACAGCCATTTGAACTGCCATCCCATGCGCCGTCTGAACGCGTCGAGCTGCTCGCGCGTCGCCCGCGAGATCGCGACGAACGTCGTGTCACGCTGATGCAGATGCTCGCCGTGGATCGCCAGCACGTCGAAGCTGTCCGCCCAGAACGAGCAGTGCGGACACCCTTCCTTCGCCTCCGGCGCGAACATGAAGTGATAGACGATGAGCTGACGTCGGCCCTCGAACAGATCGCCGAGCGTCTCCTTGCCGTTAGGCCCGTCGAAGAGATACGTCTTGTCGACGCGTTCCCACGGTAGCGCGCGCCGGTCGCGCGCGATCGCGTCCCGGGCTTCCGAGAACGCCTTTTCCTTCTCCAGTAGCCCGATGCGCGCGGCGAGCCATTGCTCGTGTGAGACGACAGGGTGATTCGTGATCGGACCGCTATCGTAGTTGGCCACGGCCGTCCTCCTCTTCCTCTGCGTTCGGTCTCCCAGTATATTCAACCAATCGGTTGAACACAAGCTGCCCTTATGCCACTGGACGGCAACGCCAGCCTCGACCACGTCTACGGCGCCATCGCGGACCCCACGCGACGCGCCATCCTGAGTCTCCTCGCCCGCGGTGACGTCACCGTCGGCGCTCTCGCGGAGCAATTCCCGATCTCACTCAACGGCGTGTCCAAGCACGTGAAGGTCCTCGAGCGCGCGGGGCTCGTGGATCGCCGCGTCGACGGCCGCGAGCACTGGCTCACGCTCAACCCCGCTCCGCTCGGCAACGCCACCCGCTGGCTCGACCGCTATCGCACCTTCTGGCAGAACCGTCTCGCGGCACTCGAGGACCTGCTCGTCGGCGAGAGTCGCAAGCCACGAAAGCGCGCTCGACGTAAATGACCCAACCGCCCGAGCCCCTCGTCGTTCGACGCACGATCCCAATTCCGCGCGACCGTGTTTTCGACGCCTGGCTCGACCCGGTGCGTCTTGCTCGTTTCATGCGTCCTGGCGGCACTGGACGCGCCACGGCCGAGGTCGATCCTCGTGTCGGCGGCCGATTCCGCATCGTTATGCACCATCCCAACGGTCCGCCGGACGGAACGGCGCACACTGGTGAGTATCTTGTAATCGACCGGCCGAAACGGCTCTCGTTCACGTGGCGCTCGATCCACACGGACGACCGCGCAACGACCGTCACGATCGACTTTCTGGACCGTGGCGGCGAAACCGAGGTCGTTCTCACTCACGCGCAGCTGCCGCCAAGGGAGATCGAGGGCCACCGCAAAGGCTGGAGCGATATCCTTGGCGCCCTTAACGCCTAGCCCCTAGCCCCTCTCATTGCCGGCAAGGGCCGTGCGGGTCGGCAGGCTTGGGCACGTCCAGCTTCGGTCTGGCGGGTGCATTCGCGAGCAGCATCGACGCGTCGTACACCATCCGTGACACGCGCGCCATGTCCGGATAATCGATGTACTGCGCTTCGTCCGTCACCTGGTGATAATCGAGATGCTCGCCGCGCGAGAGCGCGACCGCGGGAATCCCATAACGCGCGTAGCTGAAGTGATCGGCGCGGCAGTAGTACTGCAGCGGATGTCCCGGCTGGTCGTACTCGAGATTGAAGACGAAGGGCACCGGCTGATGCGCGTTAGCCGAGTCGAGCGCTTCGCCGAACTCGCGAGAAAGGCGCTTCGAGCCAACCGACTCGAGGTACGTCGGACTTCCCGCGCCCGTACCGTTGTGCGGAAAATCCGTCGGCAGCGCGCGCCCGACCATGTCCTGATCGATCTCACCGACGACGGAATCGAGCGGAACGGTCCCGTGATCGGTGAACCATCGGGAGCCGACGAGCCCGTCCTCCTCACCCGTGTGACTGACGAAGAGAATGGAGCGCCGCGGATGCGCGCTGCCGCGCGACATCGCTTCAGCAATCTCTAAAATCGAGACGGTACCCGTGCCATCGTCGTCGGCGCCATTGCGAATCGAATCGAGCCGCGGTTTGTGCACACGACGAAGGCTGTCGAGTATCGCGTGAATCCGCATCCACTCGTCAGGCGTTGGCTCGCGCAGCGGCGAGTCGGCGCCCATGGGACGAACGACGCGATTGAATGCGCGCAGCGAATCATGATCGACCGGCGCGTGATCGTAACCGACGTGATCGTTATGCGCCGTGAGCGAGACGTACTCGCCTCGAAGCGCCGGATCGCTGCCCCGCAGAATCGCGACGACGTTGCGCGCCGGATACGGTACCGGCGTTACGCGGAAACCGAAATGACCCGAGACGCGTCGTCCGGTTGCGCCCTGCGTCAGCCGTCCCGGCTCGGCGCCGAGCATTGTTGCCGCGGCCGATCGCGAGAGCCACACCACGGGCACCGCCGCGGGATTCGTCGACGTGTCCGGCACGGAGCGTCCATCGCGGTAACGTGCGGCGAATTCCGGCGGCAGGTTCTCGAGCAGCACGATCGCGATCGCCTTCGCGTGCATGAACCGCCCGGGCGCCAGACGAATGCTGCGCAGCGACGGATCAGAGGGCACGAGGACGACGACCTTGTCGGTCGCCTGCTCTGCCGTAATCGCGGCGTTCGGATCACTCGCGGAACCTCCGTACACCACTTCTGTTCCGTCCAGTGTCCGTCGTCCTGCCGCTAACGTTGTCGGAAGAAAATCGCGCCCGACCTGCATTAGCTTGCCGTCCACCTCGAGCTGCGACGACGGATCCACCACCGCGGTCCAGAACGGGACTACCTGGAAGTATGTCCCATGCTCACCAGCAGGCTCGAGTCCCAGTCGGCGAAACTCCGACGCGATGTACTCGGCGGCCTTGAAGTCTCCTTCGCTCCCGCTTGCCCGCCCCATCATCGAGTCGTCGGCGATGATCCGCAGCCGGTGCTCCATATCTTCGGGCGTGATCGCCGCGACGGTACCGGTTCCGGCCGACCGCTGGCTGGATCCGGCGCAGCCAAGGATGCACGCAGCAAGGAGCGGGAGACTGCGATTCACGAGACGCGGCACGAATTCTACTCCTCGGGAGGAATGCGGTGAACATACAGCACGGTCACCGGCTTTCGATAGGACCGCTTACCGAGGCTTTACAGTACTTTCAACTTCGCTAAACAACTGTCATCCTGAGGAGCGAAAAGCGACGAAGGACCTACTCTCCCTTGTTGCAGGCTTGCCACTAGCAAGAGACAGTAGATCCTTCGCTGCGCTCAGGATGACAAGAGACGCCCGTGAAGATCTGCGCGAGATGCACGAGCGTCTCGGTCGTTTTCTCCAGGCCCCGACGCGAGTTGAACTCGAGCTTCCCGTGGAAGTTGTGTCCACCGGTGAAGATGTTCGGACAAGGCAACCCGCGAAACGTCAACTTCGATCCGTCCGTTCCGCCGCGAATCGGACGCATGAACGGCTTCACGCCGGCCCGTCGCGCCGCCTCGAAGGCGTTCTCGATCAGCTCGGGATGATTCTCGAGAATCTCCTTCATGTTCTTGTACTGCTCCTTCACGTCGACGCGTACCCGAACACGCGGGAACTTGCTCTCCGTCTCCGCGGCGAGCCGGCGGACGAGCGATTCCTTCGCGTCCAGCCCACTCATGTCGAAGTCACGCAACAGAACCTTGATGCTCGACTCCTCCACGTCGGCGACGCCCGAATATGGATGCACGAAGCCGACGCGCTCGTCGGTCGTCTCGGGCAGCATGTCGTTAGGCATGCGCGTGAGAAAATACCCTAGGGCGTGAATCGCGTTGACCATCACGCCCTTCGCCGTCCCGGGATGCGTGCTCTTGCCAGCGAAGGTCACCGTCGCGAGGCGCGCGCTCCACGTCTCGTCGTTGATCTCGCCGATCTCGCCGCCGTCGACCGTGTAGGCAAACTGCGTCCCGAAGGCGGCGACGTCGAACTTCTCGATCCCCATCCCGATCTCCTCGTCGGCCGTGAAGCCGATCTTGATCGTGCCATGCGGGATCTCGGGATTGCGCGCGAGCACGTCGACGAACGTCATGATCGCCGCCAGGCCGGCCTTGTCGTCGGAGCCGAGGAGCGTCGTGCCGTCGGTGGTGATGATGTCGTCACCGACGAGGGACGCGAGGTCCGGGTTCTGCGCGATCGTGATCACCTGGGTCGGATCCCCAGGGAGAACGATGTCGCCACCCTGATAGTTCGCGTGAATCACGGGCTTGACGTTCGCACCGGTCAACGCCGGCGACGTATCGACATGCGCGAGGAGACCGATCACCGGTACGGCCGCAGCGTGATCGTTAGGCAGATTGCTCGGGATCGATGCGTAGACCATGCAGAACTCGCTCACGCGAACATCGTCCGCGCCGAGCTGGCGCAACTCGTCGGCAAGCAACCGAGCGAGCGTCCACTGTTTCTCCGTACTCGGCGTACTCTTGCCATCGTCGGCCGATTGCGTGTCGATGCGCACGTAGCGCAGGAAGCGATCGACGACCGATTCCGAAGGAGGCCTGAGCATCCGCGTCTAGCGGCCGCGCATCCGATCGAGCGACGACTGGACTTCGTTAGGCAAGAGGAGATTGTCGGCGATCCCCGCAATCTCTTCGGCGTCGCGCCAAGCGGCTTCGAGCAGCGCGAGCTCGCCCGCCATCGCCCGTCGTTCCGCATCCTCGTGCAACGCCATTTCGAGTCCCAACCGATCGATCGTCGTTAGGCCGTACAGTCCGGTCTTGCCGATTCGCCCCTTCCGTCCGAAGCGATGCGGGCGGCCGCGAACGGCCGTGAGCATCTCCGCGCGCCGTGCCAGTTGCTCGACGTAGCGCTCTGGCCCGCCGACCTCCTCGATCTGTCCGACCGCTGTGGCGACCGTCGATCGAGAACCGCCGAATCGATTCACGGCCGGCACGACCACCGACGCGATCCGGATCGCCTCCGGTCCCTCGAAGTGCGACTGACCATTCTTGTACCGGAGGTCGATCGCGAGCGTCCCGTCACTGCCGCTCGACAGCTGGCTCTCGGCGAGGTGCCGTCGCCTAACGACCAGAACACGGTTATCGTCCGTGCGAACTCTCGCGACAACCGACTCGTCGCTCCCGCGAATCGCGAGCCTGCCAAATTGCGAGAACATCCAGCCGAAGCTGGCGACGGAGACGCCGATCGTCACGCCGCCGATCGCCAGTGCGCCGACCGCGGCGAGCCCGCCGCCGGCGATGAGCATCTGCCGTGTGCGACGACGCCCGAACTGATCGCCATAACGCCACGCCGCGAATTCCGGTCGCAGCGGGGCGCCAATTCTCACGAGCTCCGTCCCGTCGGAGAGCCGAGCGAGCCCAATCTCCGCCGTCGCGACGCGCTTCCGTGTGTCGGTATAGAGTTTCTCCGCCTGCTCCATCGTCTCCCAGCGCTCGTCGAGCGGCGAGAGATTCCAGCGCTCACACTTCCGGCAGACGACCCAGAGTCGTCCCTTGGCGGCATCGAACGCGAGTCGACGTCCGATCGGGAACGCTTCGAACGTCGAGTTCGTACCTAACGATTGATTACAGAAGAGGCAGGTGGCGTACACGGTGGGCGCAGGCGAGGGACATCGTATACTACCGGCTTGCCCCAGCGCAGGTTTCTCCGGCCAGTGGCGACCAGCGAGCGCAAGACGACAATGAGGCTGTGCCGCAAGGACTTAGGCGTCCGCCGGCGCCGATCGTGGACGCCGCCCTGGTGGTCGACCGAGCGAGTTCACAAAGATCGTCCCGGCTCGTTGCGAGTGGCGTTGTTCGATGCGAGCAGGGTGCTCGGTTGCGGGAATTCTATGATGAACCATTTGGAATGAGTCGCTATTCCCAGATTCGGCGCGCTCCCAGCAAAGGTACGCCTCCTGCACGACATCTTCGGCCTCGTCGTAGTCGGCGAGCATGCGATAAGCGCGACCGAGCAAGTGCGGCCGCAGCGCGATGACGTCGCATGTCTTCAGCTCCATAAGCGAGATCCCCCGATGTCAGACACCGATACCCTTCCGCCAGCCGCCGCCGAGCACGCGACTGACAGCGCATCCGCCACCGAGCGCATCGACGCCACCCGCGTTGCCCCCGAAGCCTACCGTGCAATGCTCAGCCTCGAGAGCTACGTCAAGAAGTCGGGCCTCGAGCCGAAGCTCATGAATCTCGTCAAGCTCCGCGCGTCGTACATCAATGGCTGCGCCTACTGCGTCGACATGCACACGAAGGACGCGCGCCACGACGGCGAAACCGAACAGCGCCTCTACGCGATCACCGTCTGGCGCGAGACGCCCTTCTTCACGGACCGCGAACGTGCCGCGCTCGCGTGGGCCGAAGCCGTTACCGAAATCTGGAAGGCTGGCGTGTCCGATGAGCTGTACGAGGTCGCACGATCGCAGTTCAGCGAGAAGGAGCTCGTCGACCTGACGATGGCCGTCGTCACGATCAACGGGTGGAATCGGCTGGCGATTCCGTTTCACGCGACCGTTGGCGGCTACGTCGCTGGCTCCACGCACTGAATGGCGAACGCGGCGCGAAACTTTCGTCTGGCAAGCGGTCATGCGACCAGCATTGATCGCGGCCGTGATCCTCGTCGTGGCGTGCGGTCGTCATGTGACGCTTCCGCCAGTCCCGGTGGCGCTTCCCGGCGCCGCCGATTCCGCTGATCGTGCGCTGGCGCGCTCGCTCGCGCCCGTACTCTTCGTGCAGCGCGACGAGCCCTTTCCACTCGTGCGCGTCGTCGCAGTACTCCACCCGAGTCGGCCCATCATCGCCTACCATCTTCTCTGGAGTCACGACGTCAACGGACAGTGGATGCCGTGGACGAAGCCGAGTGACGAAGAGGAGGTCTGGGTCGGCTACGATTCGACGACGCGCGCGCCGACGATGCTCTGGACTTACTGGCACGGCACCATTTTGTCGACTGATTGGCATGACAAGGGGCCGCCTGCGATCGACGTGCAATGGGGGAAGCACGGCTCGCTGCCTCACGGCGTCATCGAGAGCGATCTTCCAGCTTTGAAGTCGCTCAACGCATTCTACGTCAGCGAGTACTTGCTCCTGCCAGATATCTGGCTCGGCAAGCTCGCGCACGGCGGTCCCTGGGGCTTCTTCCACGGCTATCGCCGCTATCGAGACTTCAGCACCCAGCTGCCTCTGAGTATCAATCTCGACGCGATCGTGCGCGCCGAGGACGCGCGACCGGCGCTCCGTGCGGTGTTCGGATCGATCTACTCGAACAAACGCTGGTGGCCCGAGTGATGAACCCGCTGTACGTTCGTCGCCGTGACCGACCTGACCGCATCTCCCGCCGCCGCTAGCGACCACAAGGTCGACGACTCCAGTCTCGCCGCATTCTATCGCGGGATGACCGTTTCCGAGCGACGCACCATGTTTGCGTGCGCGCTCGGCTACGCGCTCGATGGTCTCGACTTCACGATTTACACGCTGGTCCTCGGGACCGTGATTGCGCTCTGGCATGTCGACCGCGGACCCGCTGGGCTCACCGTCAGCGCCACGCTCGTGTGCTCGGCGTTTGGTGGCTGGCTAGCTGGCTACGTCTCGGATCGCGTCGGTCGAGTGCGTGCCGTGCAGATCACCGTCCTCTGGTTCGCGCTGTTCAGCCTCTTGTCAGCCGTGGCGCAGAGCTTCGATCAACTGGCGCTCTGTCGGGCTCTGCTCGGATTCGGTTTCGGCGGAGAGTGGACCGCCGGCGCAGCACTGATGAGCGAGGCGATTCGCCCGCGGTATCGCGGTCGCGCCGTGGGTTGCGTGCAGTCCGGCTGGGCTGTGGGCTGGGGCAGCGCCGTGCTGCTGCAGGCGATCATCTATTCGATCGTGCCTGACCAACAAGCGTGGCGATGGATGTTCGCGTTAGGCTTCATACCGGCGCTCTACGTTCTGTTCGTGCGCCGCTTCGTCGAAGAGCCGCCGGCTGCCGCGGCCGCGCGAAAAGAATCGATGGGGTCGATCTGGGAGATCTTCAGACGCGACCTCCTCAAGACGACCGCGCTCGCGGCGCTGCTCGGCACTGGGGCGCAGGGCGGCTATTATGCCCTGAATACGTGGCTGCCAGTCTTCCTCCAGAGTGAACGACACCTAACGATCGTCGGTTCGACGAGCTATCTCGCGTTCCTCATCACCGGCGCCTTCACGGGATATCTCACCGGCGCCTGGCTCGCCGATCGCATCGGCCGGCGACAACTCTTTCTGCTCTTCTCGGCCGGCGCCCTCGTGATGTCGCTCGTGTACACGCGCGCGCCCGTGACGAACGGCGTGCTGTGGATCCTCGGCTTTCCGCTCGGCTTCGTTGCGTCCGGGTATTTCGCCGGGATGGGCTCGTTTCTAGCCGAGCTTTTTCCTACTCGGGTTCGCGGCTCGGCGATGGGATTCGCTTATAACTTTGGGCGGGGAATTGGCGCAACCTTCCCTGCCCTCGTAGGCTACATCTCGGCGACGATGCACCTGTCGAGCGCGATCGCGATCTTCACGACCATTGCCTACAGCCTCATGGGCATCGCCGCGTTCTTGCTCCCGGAGACGCGCGGCCGAGCCCTGACCTCGTGAACGGACGCGAGGTTCGGCTCGCGGCGAGAGCGGGCACGCTCACTGGCCCGACCGCGGGCCTCGCTCCGGGATTCGTGCAGGGCAATCTCGTTATCGTACCTAACGACTATGCCGACGATTTTGCGACGTTCTGTCAGCTCAACCCGAAGCCCTGTCCGGTAGTCGACGTAACCGTGCCAGGTGTGCCTAACGTACCGACCTTGGGCGCCGACCTCGATCTCCGAACCGATCTCCCGCGCTACCGCGTATGGCGCGACGGCGAGCTCGCGGAGGAGGTCCCAGATGTGTCACACTTCTGGCGCGGCGATCTCGTTGGTTTTGTCCTCGGCTGCTCCTTCACCTTCGAAGATGCGCTGATGGCCGCGGGCATTCCGCTCAAGCACCTCGCGGCGGGAAAGAATGTCGCGATGTACCTTACGAACATCGACTGCGAGACAGTGGGTCCGTTCGCCGGGCCGCTCGTCGTCTCGATGCGTCCTCTCAGCGCAGCCGACGCAGATCGCGCGATCGAGATCACGGCATCCTTCCCGTCAGCTCATGGCGCCCCGGTGCACGTCGGCAAGCCGGAGGAGATAGGCATTAGAGATATCTCATCACCCGACTACGGAGACGCGGTCGAGATCGCGCCGGGCGAGATGCCGGTATTCTGGGCCTGTGGCGTCACTCCTCAAGCCGTGCTCGCCAACGCGCGCATTCCGTTCGCGATCACCCACGCGCCGGGTTGCATGCTCGTCACGGACGTAAGGGCATTCAGCCAGAGTCCTGCGCTTTCTTACTGACCATTAGCCGTCGATGTTGCTCCGGCCATCTCGAGTCAGTCATTTAATACGCCGCAAATCGAGTCGCGATGGCTGCTACTGAAGCAATCGAAAATCTGTGGACTGTCGACGAGCGCTCGCTCACCGAATTCTCCCGTACTCTGGAGAAGCCCCCGAGCTCGCTCGCCTGGGCGCAGCTTCGCCGGGACGCCGAGCAGATCGCGCTCGCGCCTGGATTCGACCGGCTGATCACGCTCGACGCCAACACGATCAAGGAGCTTCCGCATCAGATCGAGGTCGCGCGGCGCGTCCTTCGTCACATGGGCGGCCGCGCCATTCTCGCCGATGAGGTCGGGCTCGGCAAGACGATCGAAGCCGGTATCATTCTGAAAGAGCTCACGGTCCGCGGTCTCTCGCGGCGAGTGTTGATCCTGACGCCGGCGTCGTTGGTGACGCAGTGGCAAGGAGAGCTCGAGACCAAGTTCTTCGAGCGCTTCGACACGCCGACCGAGCCGGAGGATTGGACAGAAGCCACGAGAGCAATCGTATCCTACGACCGCGCGATCAGCGCGCGACATGGCAAGGCGATCCTTCGCCATCGGTGGGACCTCGTCATCATCGACGAGGCGCACAAGGTCAAGAACCACACGGCCGCGCGTTACAAGTTCATTCAACGACTCGACCGCAATTATCTCCTCCTGCTCACGGCCACGCCGCTGCAAAACGATTTACGCGAGCTGTATAATCTTGTCACCTTGTTACGCCCTGGTCAGCTGGGGACGTGGCGCGAGTTCAAGTCGCGACACCTAACGAGTGGCGACAAGCGAACGCCGAAGGATGCCGACCTGCTCAAGGAGCTCACGGCGCAGGTCATGGTCCGCACGCGCCGGTCGAGCGTCGCGTTGGCGCTCGAGCTTCCGCCGCGCCGGCCAGTGCATCCCACGATCAACCTCACTCCGCGCGAGACGGCGCTCTATCAGGAGACAGCCGCGTTCCTGCGCGAGCTGTATCGCGAAGGCTTCGTCGCCGCGGAGGAGGACGATAAGGAGGCCAATGGAGGCCGACGCAAGCGTCGAACGGGCAAAGGCATTCTCCAGCTCGAGCTGATGCGTCTCTCGCAGCGACTCTGCTCCTCGGCAGCCGCGCTTGCCGTTTCGTTGAATACGCTCTCCGAAGGAGAGCTCCTCACGCCAAAGTATCGCAAGCGCGCACGCGAGCTTGCGGCCGACGCGAGCCGCGTCAGGACACATGCGAAGCTCAAGGAGCTCGAGCGCGTGCTCTCCGAAGATCACGATCGCGTGATCGTCTTCAGCGAGCACCTGCCGACGCTCGATCTCATCGCGAAGCACGTCACGCGACTGAAGCGAACGCCGATCGTCTACTCGGGCGCGCTGTCGATGAGCGAGCGCGCGAAGAAGCTCGCTGCCTTCAAAGAAGACCCTTCCTCCGTATTCGTGGCGACGCGCGCCGGCACCGAGGGACTGAACCTGCAATTCTGCAATCGCCTCGTGAACTACGAGCTGCCGTGGAATCCGATGGTCGTGGAACAGCGCATCGGGCGCATCCACCGCATCGGTCAGACTCGTGAGGCGCACATCGTCAACTTCGCCGCGCGCGACACGGTCGAAGCGCATGTGCTGAGACTCCTCGATGAGAAGATCAAGCTCTTCGAGCTCGTCATCGGCGAGCTCGATGTCATACTCGGCGATTTCGGCGGAACGGATTCCCTCGAGGAGCGTCTCGCCGAGGCCTGGCTCGCCGCCGACTCGGACGACGCGTTCAACGTGCGCGTGGAGGCGATCGGCGAGGAGATCGTCTCGAGCCGCGAAGCGGGCAAGCGGCAGGAAGAGCTCAACTCCGACGTCGCCGCGGAAGACAACGCGCAACTCGTCGAACGCGATTTTCGTCAGCTCACGATTCCCGCGCGCGTGCGACTCGCCTTCGGCACGAACCATCTGCAACTCGCTGCCGGCGTCGACGCAAAGCGACGACGCATTGGCCTTCACGTCGGCGAGATCCAGGAGGCGCTGGAGAACACGGCGGCACCCGAGGACGCGGGCGCTCATGCGGAGTACGGCCCGCTCACGCTGCTCACCGGAGTGACCGGTTCCGGTCGAAGCGTGCGGCTGACCGTGCAGGGCGACACGCTTCCGATGACGCTCGTCGACGTCGCCGCCGATGCGGCGCCCGGAGCGAAACGCTGATGGCCGCGAAGCGTGGGAAAGTGAAAGGGAAACGCAAACCTTCGGCGTCCAGCTCTACCGGAGAATTCGCCGCGGAGTCGCAGGAGCCGCTCGTCGACGCGCGAATTCGTCCGCTGCTGGAGCGCTACGTCTCCATGGCCGGCGCGGAGCTCATCGATGTCGGCCGCGGGATCGTAGAGCTGCAGCTGCCGGATGACGAGCAGCAATGGTTTCGCGATCGCCCAACGATTCGCATCGCGTTCACGCTCGACGCCATGGAGCGCGACCCGGAAGCGGAGATCGCCGTCGTCGGCAGTCCATTCCTCGAGCAGCTCGTCGCGGCGATCCGGGCGCACGGAACTCGTGCGTCCTATGGACGTCTCGCGCCGGAGCATGAGCCACAGGCCGATGCCGCCGAGCTCCAGGTGCCGATCGCGAATGCAACCGCTGGGGCGCCTGTCGTCGACGTCGCGTGGCATCGCGCCGTTCGTCTGCTCGCGCGAGTCGTCGTTCAGGCCGGGGGTGAGGTCGAAGAGCACCTGCTCGAGAGCGACTTCTTCGACGCGACCACGGGTATCGCGGTGCCAAAGGCGATCGCAGACAAATGCGCTGCACTGACTCCTCGTCGCCGGGGCGCGAAGAAAGACGATGTGCCGCATGCCCAGGCGCGGCCAACCGCTGACCTCATCGCACTCGCGCTGGCCGACCTCCGGTTATCGCTCCACTCGAAGGTGACGCGTCTCCGCAAGGCCGCAGAGCGCGCGCTGAAAGAGGAACTGCGCCGGCTCGACGGCTACTATGAGTCTCTTCTAAACGACGCCGCAGCGCGAGGCGCTACCGACGAGGAATCCGCCGCTCGGCGCGCCGTCGAGGCCGAACATGCGCGGCGACGGGCCGAGGAGGAGCGACGTCACCAGGTGAGGGCGATCGTTCACCCGGTGCAGCTCACCGAGTGCGAGCTGCTCGTGCAGCGTGCGACGTGGAAGCTCGTCGGGCATGAGAACATTCACGCGGAGCTCGTGGCCGAGCGGTGGCTGAACGGCGACGGCGGCTGGACGCTGGCGTGCCCGCATTGTGGCGCGTCGAGCCTCGAGTCACTCTCGTTATGCAGCTCCGGCCACGTCGCGTGCGATACCTGCGCGTCGACGTGCAATGTCTGTGATGATGTGTTCTGCAGGGACCACGGCATCTCCGCCTGTCACGTCGATGGCCAGGCAACCTGCGCCGAGCACGCCCGAATGTGCGTCTCGTGCAACAAGGCATATTGCACCGAGCACGAGCTGACCTGCGTGGAAGGCGGCCACGCTGCGTGCAGTGACTGTGTGACGCCGTGCGCGATCTGCAGCCGGCCAGTCTGCGACGAGCATGCGACAGCGACGTCGTCCTCCGCGCCACACGGCCAGCGCCGCCTGTGCGGAGAATGCGTGCGAAAATGCGAGGGTGGCGCGAACGAGATCGTCGGAGCCGACGAAGTGATGCAATGCTCGAGCTGCGAGAAAGACGTCTGCGAGCATCACTACAAGACGTGCAGCGTCGACAGCGCGGTTCACTGCACGAAGCATCTCCGGCGGACCCACGGCTCGCATCGACTCCTCTGTGAGCGACATCGCGAGGAATGCGCGTTCGAGCCCGCCTCGATCTTCGCGACTGACGAGCTCCAGGAGTGCGCTTCGTGCGGTGCGCAGGTGTGCGACAAGCACTCGCACAAGTGCGTGGAGGATGGCCGCGTCCATTGCGATCGGGACGTCATCGCGCTTCGCAACGAGCCCGGCAAGTTCGCATGCCTAACGCATGGCGCGATCTGCCACGTCGACCGGACCGGCCACCGCATCGCCGACACCGTCCAATGCCCGGTGTGCACGAGAGCGGCGTGCAAATCGCACGTGCGGGCATGCGGGTGGTGTGGACGCGGCGTTTGTCTGAGCGATTTCAAAACCATGAACAGCAACTGCGTCACCTGTACGCAGCTCAAGGAGCTCACCGAGCCGTCGGACGCATTGATCGAGACGGTTGCGACGACCCTGGACAATCGGCAGCGGCCGACCAAAATGAAGAGCGCGCGCGATGCCACGCACACGATCGTCGAGGTTCACCTCGGCTGGACGCGTCGCGTCGTGCTGGCGATCCGCCACAGTGACGGCGTCGCCGAGATCGGGAAGACGCACTCCGCTGTTGGGTCGAAGAAGCTACCACGGAGCGCCTGAGATCTCGATACCGCGCTCCTTGCGCGAATCACATATCATTTCTTCGCGAGTTGATCGACCTCGTCCTTGATCTTCCGCGTGCTCGCCTCGAACTGATCGATCGACTTCGTCGGGACCAGATTTGCCGCGATCGGCTTCAACATCGAGGGGTACTTCGGCACATCGGAGAACGAGTCATCCTTCGTCAACGCCGATAGCACGCCGATGCCCATGACCGTCGCGGCAGCGACGACGCCTACGCGCCATTGGCGACGGCGAGGCAGCATGGAGGCGAGCGACATGTGTCCGGCAACGAGCGTCGCAATCAATGCGGCAGCGATGACGTACGATAGCGCCGAGACAACGCCTGCGTCGGGAAAGACAAAGATCAGCCAGCTGTCGATTACGCTCCACGTCATCGCACCAAGCGCAACCGCCGATGCAACCGCCAAATGTCCTGCGAAGCGGAACTGCTGCACGATGATTCGGCTCGCGACGGACCAGAGTCCCGACCACAGAGCGAGAAGCCCGCCGACGCCGAGCGTAGTCGACACGATCTTGCTCGCAACGGAGCGACTCGCATCGTCGAGCCACGCGCCGACGGCAACTGCGATCAAGGTGAGAAGCACAATGGACAAGCGAGCCCGGATAGTCGTTGGGAAACGTAGGCCCGCGCGCTGTTCAGTCGTGACTGCAGACGCTACATGGCCGTCAACGAGGGCCGGGGAGACGGCTTCGTTCGGATCACGGAAGCGAATGATGGTTCGGCCCAGACGCAGTACGTCGCCGGGCCCAACGACGGCAGGACCAACGAGCCGTTGCGTACCGGCGAGAAGGCCGTTCACGCTACCGAGATCTTCGACGAGTGCACCCCCGTCGTCGTCGAGCGTGACACGGGCGTGATTCGCGTCTACGTACGGATCGTCGAGCACGACATCGTTCGCGAGCCCCCGACCGATCGTCAGCGTCTCACCGTTGACCCGATGCCGCGTGCGTGCTCCATCGGCATGCGTCACCTCGAGGATCAGCGCCATGAGACGTGCTCCAGATACCGTTGCGACAACTTCTGCACGTTCTCGAACGTGACACCGGACAACGTGAGCGTGGAGACGAGTCCGACGTTGCTTCGGCCGAGGACCGCCACCTTCAGCACGGCGTCGTACAATTCCCCGAGCTTCCGGTAGCGCCGCAGGCACAGCACCGACCGCATGGGCGTGTCCGCGTTCCGGATGTTCCGTGTGCTGCAGCGCCAACTCGTAACCTGTTCCTCCTCGCCGCTCGGCGTATTGTCGCGTCCGAACATGAAGCTGTACAGCGAGAAGAAACGCAGGGGGTTGAGCGTCGTCGTCGAGACGAGTTTGTGCTCGACGCTGATGACGCCGGAGCTCTCGTCGCCGGCGATGAACACATAGTCATCGGTCGAGCAGCGATGCGTCACGGTTTCGTAGGGCAAATCCTTCCGGCGGCTCGCATCGGCCCAGCATCGAAAGAAGGGTGCTGGCTCGGTGGGCACCTGGTACGGGCCGAGCGCGATCGTCTTCACGTTCGACGCAAACATGTCGTGGAGGTATGCATTCTGATAATCACGCAGCTGGCGCCCCACTAGCTCGAGAGTCGGTGACGGTGCTCCGTTGGGCGAAGTGGCTTGCTGAAACAGCAGTACCGCAGGCTCGACGGGTACCAGGAAACCAAGCTCCTCGCCTTCGGTCGCGACGTTGATGCCGACGACGCGGCCGTCCTCGGCGATCGTCGGACCGCCGCTCATGCCCGGATTCAAGGCGCCCGTGAAGTGCAATCGCGGCTGGCGCGCATGTGGGAGATAACCGTTGTATGTACCCTCGACGATACTCAGCCCGAGATCTTCAGGATGTCCGAGTGAGTAGAGCCGGGCGCCCTGCGCGATCGAGACGGGTCCAAGCGAGAAATGAGAATGGTCGCGTACGTCCGTTGCGAGGACGGCAAGGTCATCCACGACGTCGATGGCGAGGACACGCACGACATGCGACGCTCCGGTGACGTCGATCATCTCGGCCCGATAGCGCTCCGGTGAGTTGATCAACTTCGAAATGACGTGATAGTTCGTGATCACGTGACCGGCGCTGCTCACAAAAAAACCGGAGCCGATCGTCGCCTTCGCCGCCGATCTCGTCTCGACGACCTGGATCTTGATCACGCGATCGGCGTAATGTCGGAAGACCTCGGACGTGGCAACGCTCTCCTGACCATGAAGCGATTTCGCCGCGAGGAGAAGCGAGACCACGCAAGATGATAGAGTGCGAATTATGCGCATGGGTGACTAATGTCTCATCGTGTGGAGCGACTGGCAACAGCTCAGGCAGCGGCGCGCGGTGCGGTCGCGTCGAGGCATTGACGCAATCGAGCCTCGACGAGCGCGCTGGTGGATCGCAGGTTATACCGCACCATGAGCAGCGCTGCGCCGAGCATCATCGAGGCGATCGATAGAACCTTCCCGGCAGGCTCGTTGCCCTGCCAGAGCGTCGCCGTCGCTGCGACCACGACGGCGAGCATGAACACGCTCATCGGGATTCTCGTGAATGGCGCCGTGACGACGCGGCCTCTGATTCGCGAGCCCGAACCCGCCGGCTCGACCAGGCCCACGAAGCGCGCCCCTTCTATAGAGAGGCTATCGCCATACTCGGGCTGGAAGAGAAAGTCCTCGTTCGCCTCGCTCAGTCTCCAACCCACGATCTGGCGGCGCCGGAACGCCTCGAGCGTCGGCAAGCCTCGCGACGCTGCGAACGCGCGCACGCGGGTGCGCGTCTCACTCGCAGTGAGAGTCGATTCGATGATCAGCGGCCGGGTGAAGACCATGTCTGCAAGACGACTGGACCCGGCCGGCAGCACACTAGCCGCCGGCTGTGACCCCGCGGACCTCGGCCTTTTCCTCTGGCGTGCGTCGCTGGGCGGCTGCAGATCCAGGAAGTGGATTTCTGAGATCGTTCCACGCAATGCTGCCGTCGTCGCTGTACAGAAGGTCCCATACCGAACCGTCATCACACAGCACCGTCGCGCCATTATTGTTCGCGAACGGTATGGCCACGACAGGTACACGAACATTTCCAGCCATCTTCTTCTCCCGTTAGGCAGGCAACTCGGGTCTCACCGATCGATGCACGGCGATCCTGGGTCTCAAGATACGCCACGAGAGCAGGTGCCGGTGCTACTCGCGAGGCACTTCGATCAGCGCGACGTCGGAGTTCTCCTCGGCTCGCTGGAAGAGGATAGCGCTTCCGTCTCGTGATATATCGAAACGGCTGACGGATTGAACCGCTTTCAATCGGGTGAGCTGCCGACGCGCGCCCGTGCGGACGTCGAATAGCCAGAAATCCTGATGCCGGAAGCCTCCGAGCTTGACTACCACGCCCTGCCCGCTCGGGAGAAACCGGTAGCTGTCGGCGAGGCGATCGACGAGGAGGTCGCGGAACGGCAGCGGATACGGCGTTCCGTCCGGCCGTACGCTCTCGAGCGGGACGCTCCGACCGCGCGGGGTTCCGGAATAGAGAATGAAGCTGCCATCCGGCGACCACACTGGGTCGAACGAGACTGAATTGACCAGACGCACCGGTTGCTCGCCGTTCACGGGAATCTTGAAGACGTGCGTCGCGTCCCCATCGCGGGCGGCCATGGCTATCCACGCACCGTCGGGAGACCACGACGGCGCACCGCGTACGTCGAGTGACTCAGCGAGCGTCCACTCCCGGCGGCCGTCGACGTCCCTGCATCGTAGCTTCGACCGCCCGCGCAATCGTACGGCCGCGCAGATCGTCTTGCCGTTAGGCGACACGGCGGCGGCCCCCGACAGCGCTCCGTCGCTGGGGCGCCACAGCTCGGTCGCGTCCTGGCGCGAGAGGCGCCAGATCGCGTCGGCGCCGCCGCGCGACGCCAGGTACAGCACCGACGAATCGGGTGCATACCGCGGTCCCGCCGACCGTGCCGTTGGGAGCGACAGCCGCGTTGCGCTCGTCTCGTCCGCGATCCCGTCGCCGACTGGCACACTCCACAACGCCACGCTCGGGTTGGACACGGTCACCACGACCCGCCGTGGCTTTCCGTGAAGCTCGGCGCTCGCGGCGACGGAGATGACGTGCTCCACGCTCGAGCTGAGTCGGATCGGCGTGCGCTCGCGCAGATCCATCATGTACAACCACGGACCCGTTCCATCGTCGTCGGTCGCGGTATAGAGCAGGGTCCGATCATCCACCAGCACGGGCAGGCGCACGCGCGAGTTGTGCGCCGTGATGCGCTCGACGGCGCCGCCCGCCACCGGTATGCGGCAGATATCCATCTCGTTAGGTGGCACCCCGTGCGAGAAGTAGAGATGTCGGCCGTCCGGTGACCAGCTCAAGTCGTGTGAATGCACGCCTGGCGGCGCGACGTAGATGCGCTGGACATTCCGGCCATCGGCATCGCCGACGAAGATTGGATCGCCCGGGGTCGTCTCGTGGTAGGCGAGTCGCGCACCATCCGGGGACCAGGCGACCATGACCGCAGTCGGCAGAAAGGGGCGTTGCGGTCCGCCCGTTCGCGGCACCAGCGCCACACTCGCCGGCGACGTGAGGTCCGCCACGCGGATCCACACCTGAGCGCCATCGGGAGTGAAGCCGACGTTGCGCACATCTTCGTTGAACAACTGCGGCAGGCGACCGTTGGTCAGATTGAGAAAGTGCCCGCTCCCGATCTCACTGACGAACGCGTCGAACACTCCTTCACGGTCGGCGAGGAACGCGACGTGCCTTCCGTCCCGCGATATCGTCGCGTCCACTTCCGAGCCCGGAAAGTCCGTGACCCGCTCGATGTGCATCTTCGCCCAGCGGTCCCGCCATTCGTTAGGCGACGCCGGGCGCGCGACGATCGCAGCGGCCTCCTCGAGCTCGCGCATCAGCTCTTCGGCACTCTGCCATCGGTCTTGCGGTCGCTTCTCGAGACAGCGCATCATCAGCGCCGCCAGTCGGGGCGGTGTGTCCGGCGACAACCTGACGAGTTCCGGCGGCGCGTCGTGAAGATGGCCGCGGAGAGTCGCGTGGCGGGTCTCCGCCACGAATGGCGTGCGCCCAGCGAGCAACTCGTATCCAAGCACGCCGACGGCGTAGATATCGGAGCGATGATCGATCGTGTCGCCGGCAATCTGCTCCGGGGCCATGTATGCCGGTGTCCCGAGCGCGACCCCGCCCGGGCCCGCGCCATCGTGTGCTCGAGTCGTCGCTCGCGCGATCCCGAAATCCGTGAGCAGCGCATGCCGGCCGGACACCAGCACGTTGTCCGGCTTGATGTCACTATGGACGATGCCGCGCGCGTGCGCGTACGCGAGCGCGTCACAGACGTCGCGAAGCACGACCGTTACCTCAGTAGCGTCGAGACGACCCTCACGCGTAAGGCGCTGACGCAGCGACAGGCCCGGCTCGTACGGCATCACGTAATACAGCGCGCCGCCCGCGTCCCCCGAATCGTAGAGGGGCACGATGTGCGGGTGGTGCATCTGGGCGACCATCTCGATCTCGCGGAGGAAGTGCTCCTTGCCTAACGCGGTTGCGACGAACGGATGCACGACCTTCACGGCGACGTCGCGCGCGTGCCGCACGTCTCTCGCCAGGAAAACCGTCGCCATGCCGCCGCGACCCAGCTCTCCCGTGAGGGAGTAGCGTTCACGCAGCGCATCGGGGAAGTGCTCATCCTCCTCCAGCAAGGCCGCAAAGCGCTCGCGCGGCGGCATGCTCAGCATCGCGAGCTCCCGCTCGCATTCGTTGCTCAATGCCTGGAGCTCCGCACGCCGTTGGGTATCGCCAGCGCTCAGCGTCTCGATCAGCATCTCTCGAGCGTCAGGCGGCGTATCGAGAAGGGCGTCGACGAGCGACGCGAGCTCCGGCCAACGCTCCGAGGAATCCATGAGCCTAACGAATATACGCGTTAGGCGCCGAGCGCCCGTCGGAGGATGATGCGCGCCTTCACCCAGTCGCGCTGGACGGTGCGCACCGTGAGACCGAGCGCTTCAGCGGTCTCGGTCTCCGTGAGTCCGCCGAAGAATCGGCAGTCCACGACGCGCGCCAGACGCGGATCCCACGCTGCCAAACGCTCGAGCGCCTCGTTGAGATCGAGCACCATCTCCGCCTGGCCGTCCGCTCCCATCACGTCGTCGTCGAAGGTGACGTGATCGCCCACCGCCGCCCCGCCGCGCTTTGCCGTCATGCGCGCTCGTGCCCGATCGACCAGTACATAACGCATCGCAAGCGACGCCAGGGCGAGGAAATGGGAGCGGTCGTTCGATGTCACGGCCGACTGCTCCGCGAGCTTGAGGTACGTCTCGTGGACGAGCGCCGTCGTGGAAAGCGTTCCTCGTCCGCCCCGACCGAGGCGGCGATGGGCGATTTGCCGCAGCTCCAGATATGCGGACGAGACGGCCAGGTCGATCGACTCGCGCGCGCCGCTCGGCAGCTCTGTGCGTTGTGGAGATGTCGTGTTTGGGCTCGGCTCCTCGATACAGCGGGTGAGCACAGGCACGTCGCGGCGCCTGGTCCACCGTTATCGCCCGCAAACATATGGCGACGGAGCCTGGAGAAACAGACCCACCTACTCACTTGGAGGAGAGCCATGTCAACGTTTGTGAACACGCGCATCGCGCCGCTGATGCTCGCGATGGCGCTGGCCTGCCGAGGCGGAGGCGACGCCGTCGATCCGCACGCGAAGAGTGCCGCGATGGGCCCTTCGATGGCCGAAGCCGCCACGGTGTCAACAACCTCTACACTTCTCGCCCGCTCGACCTTCAGCGATCCAAAGGATCAGAACTTCAACGTCCAACGCATCACCGACGATTGGCATATCCAGATCAAATCGAAGCCGGCGTTCGACATCGCGGTTCAGACGATCAATTTTCCGCCAGGCTCGGCGAGCGGTTGGCACACCCACCCAGGACCGGTGTTCATCCAGGTGGTGTCGGGGACGATGACGTTCTACCAGTCGGACGATCCGACGTGCTCACCGCAGGTTCGTACGGTAGGTCAGGGCTTCCTCGATCTCGGCGAGCACCCGCACATCGCGGTGAATGAGACGAACGCTCCGGCTCAGAACATCGTCACGTACTTTGCGCCACCGGGGGCGGCACTGAAGATCATGGCAACCGAGCCGCCTAATTGTTCTTTCTGATAGATGCTCAGTCGACTACGTTGCACGCGCGGCCGGGCGACACGAGCGTCGTCCGGCGCGCGTTGCGTGTCCGGCCGTCGAGATCACAACTCGCGTAGGGCTTCCAGCGGATCGATGCGCGTCGCGCGGCGGGCGGGGAGGTGGCTCGCAAGGAGGGATACAACGAGCAATGTTGCGCTGGCGATCGTCAGGACCAGCGGATCGCTGCCGGACACACCGTAGAGCAGTGCGCCCATGCCGCGGCCGCCCGCGACCGCTGCAACAATGCCGATGCCAACGCCGATTGCCGCGAGGCGTAGTCCCTGCGACAGCACCAAACGGTGCACGTCACTCCGCTGTGCGCCTAACGCGACGCGCACGCCGATTTCGTGCGTGCGTTGGCCGACGCGGAACGCGAGCACTCCATAGAGGCCGACGATCGCCAGGACCATTGCAACGGCGCCGAAAAGACCGAACATCACCGCGCCGAGCCGCCAGGGACGGAATTGCGGCTCGAGCGCCGTGCTGAATGCCGTCACATCGGGATAGGGGAGGTCCGGCCCCAACGTCTCCATGAGTCGCCTAACGTCTGGGGCGAGCGCGGGCGCGGCACCACGGGTGCGCACGTGAGACATTCCACGACGCATGAGATCTTCGATGCGCTCGGCGAGGAAGCTGTCGAGCTGCTCATCGGCATCTGCTTGCGCGACGTCCCGGCGGCGAATCGGGAGCCGAAACAGGCGGCGGACGCCGGCGCGAATACCTCGTTGTTCACTGGTCATGTTTCCACCGTCCGCGCGGTGAGAATCGTGCTGAGGGCATCGACATGGTGCAGCAGCTCCGCGGTTTGCTTTCGCAGGCTGGCCCGGCCCTCTGTCGTTAGGCGATAGTATCGCGCGCGGCGGCCGTTCTCGGTCACGCCCCATTGCGCGCTGATGAATCGGCGCGCCTACATGCGGTGCAACGCTTGGAGGAGTGCCGCGTCGACGACCTTCAGCTGGCTATCCGATCGGCGCTCGAGCCAGCTCGAGATCTCGAAACCGTGCATCGGCGCCCAGGGAGGGCTTTGAGGATCATCACGTCGAGCGTTCCCTTGAGCAACGCCACAGTGGATCTCGGGCTAAGAGGCTTAGGGAAGACACTTTGGGGAAGAGTGTCGCGGGCTTCCCGGCTTCGCAAGCGACGCCCCAGACGACCATTAGTGTTTCGGCGAGCCAAGTGATAATGACACTGCTGAGTGCGATCGAGCTCGAGAGCCTCAATCTGCACGTCGACCTGGGGCTTAAGAATCTGGTGCCGCGGGGGCCCATACCGGCAGCTGATCGGTCGCTCGGGGCGCGCGGCAAGAACTGAAGGGCCGGCCGATATGCACAGCGGCAGCAGCGTCGCCCCTGCGAGTTTCTTCCGAACTCGTTAGGCGACCGCTGCCGGAGTACTGCCCACTCACCGGCAGCCGTATTGGATCAACTGCGTTGAATCCAGCAAGCGTCGGTCCTGTCGCCGCACCGTGCTACGGTGCCGGTACGCATCCTCCGGCCGAAAGGTGAAATCCCGAATCGGACTGTCAGCCGCTTCGGACAAGCATGATGGCCCGCACCCGCGCGGAGTCCGGAATGACGTCCGCGTGCTGTGAGACATCTCAGGGAGCGGCGCCACTCGACCCTCGACTACGTGAGTCCGGCCGCGTATGAAGCGCAGCTGCGCGTGGCCGCGTAGCGCGTCACCGCAAAACCGACCTCCCAAAATCGCGCTAGACGGCAGATCGGCACCCGACCCAAGGCTGGAGTCCATCTGGATTGAACACTACTTTCAAATTTCCTCATCCCCAGTTCCACACTTAACGCCGTGTCTACCAAACGGGGACAAGCTCACACTTAGACGTCAGGTGCTGACGCCTAGGCGAAGCCGCGTAGGTGGTCCGGACCCACGCGGCTCCGCGCCTTCGGCGAGCACTCAATTGGATTGGTCCCCGCCAAAGAATTGCACACGAATTCGCTGCAACTCAAGGCGCGCCTCCTCGGAACCCTCGAAGAAGTCCTCCCAAAAGCCCCGACGCAGTAGACTCGGGAACCCGATCTCCAGCGCGCCGTTGTGAAGAGTGCACCTCCAGTGGTCTGAGACTGCGCCGTCGACGATTTCAAAGTCACGTGCCGCAAAAAAGGCCGACACGTGATCATCGCTGAACAATTGGAGGAGAATTCCCCGTTCTGCGGACGCAAGTACCCCGAGTACCGCGTAAGCCTTGCCCACCGTCAGCCACTTACTATCGGCTCGCGCTTGGCCAGTTGTTGCACTGGAAATCCGAAGGCACCGTACACGCATCAGATAATTCCGTTGTTGAGCAGGACCTTGTAGTCAGCTCCACCGATAAGCTGCTGTCAGGTAATATTTTCCACACCCAACTGTGGAAAGATTGCAATGGCTGAGCGCGCGATGATGCTCCGGGCGAGGCTCGCGATGGCCGCTGCCCAATGCTTAGCGAGACCTGGCCAATGCGGTGCGCGACTCACTCTAGCAACGGTCGAGGTCAATGCGTAAGCCGAACGGATCGATGACGCCGAGCGCCGGAGCCTCCGATGACGCGCCATCGTCCACCAACACCGTATATCCCGCATTCCAGCAGCGCGCGGCGACACCCCTGGGATCGTTGACTCGCAGCACGATCCGCCCCGATTGGCCGCGGCGTCGGTATCCTGTTTCGATGACCACACCACCGACCAGGAACGAAAGCCCTCGTTCAAGGTCGTGCGCGTCTGACGCCAGCTGCCGTCCATTCAGAAGGCCACAATAGAGCTGACGCGCGGATTCGACCAGGTCGCCGATGCCGCGTTCGCCATTTCTCTCCAGCTCGCTCGCAGCGAGAGTCATGTTGCCCGCCACTCACCCTAACGACTCGCCGGTTGGCTGTCCCGACGGAACCGCGTCGCGACGACCGTTCCATTGCGTCAATGCCACCAGTACGCCTGCCGCCACCGCGATGCCAAACGCCGCCAGTGCGCTCGGCGCCGCCGGCTTCAACGCCATGTTGAACACGATCCCGAGCGCGATCGCGGCGCGCACCATGGCGGCCGAGCGCATGAGGGGATCGGACAGTCGGGCACGCAGACCGCTCGATATCCCCCCGTCCGACATTCCGATTGCGTGGTTCAACGCTCTCGCGCGCCGGCTCGTCACCGCGATGGAAAGCACCGCCATCAGCACCATGCCGACAATCGCGAGCCCGATCCACGCGTCATGCCCCCAGCGCGCGACCATCATGAAGATGCCAGTCGCGAGGATGAGAAGCCCCGATGGCGCGTCGACGCGTCGCAGGCTGCCTAACACACCGAGCCAGTCACGCGCCTGATTCGTCGTGCCGACCTCTCGCAGGCGCGCGAGGCTCACCTGCTCGAGCCCGATTCCGACGAAGAGGCCTAACGCCCCAACGATGTGAAGGAATACAACGATGCCATATGTGGACACACGGACCTCCTGTCTCTGTTCGTGCGATTGGTAGACGGAGACGCGTGCGTTCTGTGACAGGCGATTTACACCAACGGTTCGGTGGGCTCGATCGTGTGACCCAGCTTCTCCGGATTGCGCATGATGTGCAGCGCGCAAATCCCGGTGCTGTCGACCTCGATGCTGCACGTGGACGTGACGACGCCATCTTGCAGCGTGACCAGCGCCGGCTCGCCATTGAGGTGCGTGAGCTTGATCTCCTGGTCGGCGGCGCCCTTTCGCCTGACTCCAAGCAGGAACTTCGACACGTGGTCGCGCCCAACGAGTCGATTCAGCGCAGCGCGTGCTCGGCCGCCGCCGTCGGTGGCGAGGACGACGTCCGGTGACAGCAACGCAATCAGCCCTTCCGCATCGTCCTCGACGATCGCCTTGGTGAATCGCTCGAGCAGCCGCTCGTGGTCGCCCGGTGTCAGCGTGACGCGCCGCCGGCCCGCGTGCACGCGCGTGCGCGCTCGGCTCACCATCTGCCGCACCGCGTCCTGCGTTCGCTCGAGGATTTGTGCAATCTGCTCGTAGCCCGTGTCGAAGACGTCGCGCAGCAGAAAGGCCGCGCGCTCCTCTGGCCGCAGCTGCTCAAGCAACACGAGCAATGCCACCGAGAGATCCGACGCGAGCTCGACTGCATCGTTAGGCGCTGGTGTCGTACTGGCAATCTGCGCCGTATTCGTCGCGATCGGCTCCGGCAGCCACGGTCCGGGATATTCGGCGCGCTCCTTCCCCGCGCGCCGCAGCTGATCGACGGCGAGCCGCGTCGTCACGGTGACGAGCCACGCCTCGGCTGATCGAATCGCCGATTGGTCGGCGCTCTGCCACCGAAGGAAAGCCTCCTGAACGACATCTTCCGCGTCGTCGTAATCACCCAGCATGCGGTAGGCGAGGCCGAGCAAGCGCGGCCGCAGCTCCACCACGCCGTCATTCGCGACCTCTCCAGAATGTGCTCGAGTAGCAGTCATACTATGTGAGACGGAGGCGGCTCCTCTTTGTGACAGCCCAGAAAGCAGATTCTACCGCATCACGCCTCCGCCAGCGACGTCGAGTACGACACCCGTCACCCACGCGGCCTCGTCCGACACAAGATACAACGCTGCCGTCGCGACGTCCTCCGGCGTACCCAGTCTCCGAATCGCGTGTGATTCGATTAACGTTTGCTGAACGTCGACGGGAATGCGCTCCCGATTCCGGTCGGTGAGAATCGTCTCCGGCGCGATGCAGTTCGCCCGCACGCCGAACGGCCCCGCCTGCATGGCGACATCCTGAGTGAGCAAGTGTATTCCCGCCTTCGCTGCCGCATAGGCTACGGGTGAGTGGGAATGTGGCCGCCTCGCCGCCGTCGAAGAGATCGTCACGATTGCCCCAGCTCGGCGCGCCTTCATGCCTGGAAGAAAGCTCTTGATCGTGAGGAACGTCGCAGTGAGGTTCCCGTCGAGCGTCGCCCGCCATTGCCCCTCGTCGATCTCCTCGACGGCGCCGGGCGGCGACAAGTTTGCTCCCGCATTCGCGACGAGGATGTCGACCGGCCCAAGCTCTGCTTCGATCTCGCGCCGCATCCGCTCGATCTCTGAGAAACGTGTCACGTCGCCGAGCACGGTCGTCGCTCGCCCGCCCGCAGCGACGATCGTCTGACGTACTGCCTCGACCGCGGCGGCATCTCGCCCGTGCACAGCGACGGCCGCACCGGCATCGGCGAAGCGTGTCGCGATCGCGGCGCCAATCCCTCGCGAGCTTCCCGTCACCAGCGCAATCTTTCCGTGTAGACGTGTCATCGTTAGGCTCGCACCGCGCCGCGAACCCGTCGTGCCGGAAGCCCAGCGAGCCATCCCAAAGCCCCCGCGATGATAATGGCGAGGATGGCAGTCGACCCCGCCGTCGGCTTTGTCGTCATCAAGAACACGATGCCCAGGAAAAGCCCGAGGCGGATGAAGTACGATGCGCTCAGCCGCGCTTGCAGTGCCGCGATCGCGGCCGGAGCGAGCGCATCAGCCGGCGCGCGCATTGCGCGGAGCGTCGCGCGTCCAGTCATCACCCCGCCGACGAGCGCCATGACCACGATCGTCATAAACGCGACGCCCATCCAGGCGCCGCGCCAGCTCCAGTAGGCCGTGGCGAGATACACACCCGTGACGACGGCGGCGAGGAGACTCGTTCCGGCGACGCGCTGCACGTAGCGCGAATTCGCGAGCGCCCGGCGCGTCTCTTCCGCCGTGTGTGCCGCCCGCAGTTGCAGCAACGCGAGCCCCTCGATCCCAAGGCCGGCAACGATCCCCATCGCCGACGTCACATGCAAGAACAGAAGCAGCGCGTGGAGCATTGAGGGCATCCTCCTGAGAGAGTAAAGGCCAGATAGTTGAAGCATATCAACTATTTGTTGTGTTCAACCATTACGGGTGTTGAACTGTCGGGTTTCAGCCCCTACTCTTCGCCACATGGCGAGCTCGTCGAAGACCAAAGAAGCCCGCGCGCGCCGGGTGTGGCAGCTGATGTTCGACTTCCTCATCAGCACCGGTCCGCGGCGCACGGACGTGCTCGGCCGCTTTGGGCTGACGCCGAACGATTCCCGCGCACTCAGCTCGTTGAGCCAGGAGGAGGGGCGCACGATGCGATCTCTGGCCGCCGAGTGGCGCTGCGACGCGTCGAACGCGACGTGGATCGTGGATCGTCTCGAGCGCGCGGGCCTGGCTGTCCGCCGCGATCAGCCTAACGATCGCCGCGTCAAGCTGGTGCTGCTCACGGCGAAGGGCGTGCGCCTCAAGGCGGAGCTCATGGAGGCCTTCTACGCCCCGCCGGCGGAGCTTCTCACCCTCGACGCCGCCGAGCTCACCGCCCTCGAGCGCCTCCTCGAGCGCCTACCACCTGGTAGTCGGTGAGTATGGTACAGGTTCCAGCGAGGTATGCGTCATGATGCAAGCCATGGGAATTCTTCGAACGTCGATGAGCGTCGGCAGCCTGACCGGCGGTGCGCCTCTCATTCCAATCGAGGTCATGGTGGACACCGGCAGTGAGTACAACTGGGTGCCAAGTGCTGTCCTCGAGTCGCTCGGGATCGCGCGCGTTCGGCGCGACCGATTCGAGACCGCCGACGGTCGCGTGCTGGAGCGCGATTTCGGCTTCGCAATGATTTACGCCGGCGACCGTTCCGCCGCGGCGGCCGTGGTGTTCGGCGAGCCTGATGACATGACGTTGTTAGGCGCCATCGGGCTCGAGAGCCTCAATTTACGCGTCGACCTCGGGCGCAAGGAGCTCGTACCAACGGGCCCAGTACCTGCCGCGGTGATCGGTCGCTCCGGGTGGGCGGCGTACGGAAGCCAGGTGTATACGCTTGCACCGTGATTAGCGCTTTCCCGATCTGGCGCTATGATTCGTGTCGCGGACGATAGCTCTTTCGTAAGAGAGAGCTCTTCTCGTTCGAGAGAGACACCGCGACGAATAATCTGCGCTGACGCCTGAGCAAGCGACGGCTCGAGCTGCACAATCGACTGCGCAGTTAGCGCGATCGCCGCCGCCGTGTGTCTGATCGCCGCTGACACTTGCTCAATCGGCGCGTGCGCTTGCTCGATCGGCGCTTGCGCTTGCTCGATACACACGGGCGTGTGCTCGATCGACGCCCCCTTGTGCTCGATCGACGCCACTGTGTGCTCGATCGACGCCATTGCGTGCTCGATTGACGCTATTGCGTGCTCGATTGACGCTATTGCGTGCTCGATCGACGCCCCCTTGTGCTCGATCGACGCCATTGCATGCTCGATCGACGCCATTGCGTGCTCGATCGACGCCATTGCGTGCTCGATTGACGTCATTGCGTGCTCGATCGACGCCATTGCGTGCTCGATCGGCGCTTGCGCTTGCTCGATACACACGGGCGTGTGCTCGATCGACGGCAATGTTTGCTGGAGCGACGGTGACACTAGCCCGATCGGCGGCAATCTCTGTCCGACCGACCGCAACATTTGACTGAGCGACGGCAACGCCTGGTCGATCGACGACAACATTTGCCAGCTCGACACCAACACTTGCCAGCTCGGCGGCAACGTTTGCCAGCTCAACCGCAACATCTGGTCGATCAACGACAACATTTGCCAGCTCGACGACAACCACGGCTCGATCGACGGCGATGTTCGGACGCTCGACGGCGATGTTCGCGTACCGCAGCGCGACGGTTGCACGCTCACGCGCAATGTTTGAACGGTCGAGCGCAACCTTTCAGCGCTCAAGCGCACCCTTTGAACGCTCGCGTGCAACGCTTGCAGGAAGGGCAGCAACATTTGCAGGAGCCGCGATAACGTTTGCACGCTCGAGCGCAACGTTCGCAGGCTCGCGTGCAACGTTCGCAGGCTCACGTGCAACAGTCGCAGGCTCGCGTGCAACCTTTGTACACGCGGCTCCAACCTTTGCAGCAGTGGCGGCAACCTTTCCAGGCTCGTGTGTCGCGTCGGCTCCATCGACCGCAACATTGCTGGGCTGTGCCGCACCCGTTGCGCCGCCCATCACAACGTTTCCGAGTCGCACAACAACTTCCCAAGCACGTTCACACCGCTGCGCAGCACGCACACCGGCGGCGAGCACACGCTCAACGAGGCGGCTGGTGGCAGCTCACCGAAAAAACACCGGCGGGCCAAACTGGAACGCGGCGGCGTTGATAGAGTAGCGGCGTTACAAAAAAGTTGGCATCCGACTAAGAGGTTTTCAGAATGGCAACGTCTTTAATACGGAGCGGACAAACGAATCGATCAGACTAGTCACAATGCCGTCGCCGGCGTTCCTATCAGTAGGAGGCATGACGACACCACACTCTCGTGAGACAATCGGAGCGCGATCCGCATATCAGTTTTTGGAATTCCGGTGTCTTTATAGGCAC
>DASXKV010000056.1 GCA_036496605.1 Gemmatimonadaceae bacterium
CTATCCCCCATTTCCAGGCAGGTCACTCACGTGTTACGCACCCGTTCGCCGGTTGCCCTTGCGAGCCCCCGTGACTTGCATGTGTTAAGCACGCCGCCAGCGTTCGTCCTGAGCCAGGATCAAACTCTCCAAGAGAGTTGATATAGCTCTACCGAACGCGACCATCGGATACGATCCAATGATCGCATCCGGAATCACAGAATTCGTGTTTGTTCTCTCCCTGCCGCCCACGTGAGCAGCAGATCAACGAGAGCCACCGCACGATTCTCTCACACTCGATTGTCAATCAGCGACTACTAAATCCCCCAAGTTTTTGGGGAACGCGAAGTATAGCCCGAGTGATGGGAAGTTCAAGTGGTAGCTGGTCGTTGGTGATTGGTCGTTGGTGAATTCTGATTGCCGGCGAGCTCTGCTCGCCGGCGCTCCCTTCACGAACAACCAATCACCAATCACCAATCACCGAGCATCACTCCACGCGCCGCCCAGGCCGCTCGCTCTCGTCATCCTCGCCGAGTTCCTCGTCGAGCTCCTCGAACTCGTCCTCGAAATCGTCGTCCTCATCCTCGTCGAGGTCGTCGTCGTCGAGGTCGTCCTCATCCTCGTCGTCTTCGTCGTCCTCGTCGTCTTCATCGAGATCGTCGTCGTCGAAGTCGTCCTCGTCATCGAAGTCCACTTCATCGTCGAGATCATCGTCGTCGTCGTCAACATCGTCGTCCAACGGCTCATCGTCGAGATCGTCATCATCGCGGCCGCCTCGTGGTGACAGCGACATCTCCGACGACTCGAACATGTCCGACATTGCCCGGTTCTCCTTGCTGTGTAGTTAAACGAGGGATTGCGCGACGACTGTTAAATGGAGGCGCGCTCGCGCCCGCGCTTTGCCTCTCGCGAAAGCTTCTTTCGATCCGATGCGCTGAGGGAGCGCTTGCGGAGTCGAATCGATTGCGGCGTCACCTCGATCAACTCATCGTCTTCGATATACTCGAGGGCTGCTTCGAGAGTCAACTCCCGCGGCGGCTCGAGCTGAATGTGCTCATCGGCGGACTTCGAGCGCATGTTCGTCAGCTTCTTTTCCTTCGTCGGATTGACGTCCATGTCACCCGGCCGAGCACTCTCGCCAATAACCATTCCTTCGTACACTGCGTCACCCGGCGCAACAAAAAGCGTCGACCGCTCCTGGAGATTTGCGAGCGCGAATGCGACAATCGTGCCGTTTTCCATCGACACGAGTGAGCCGCGCGTTCGACCCGCGAGTGGCCCTGCCCACAATCCGTAGTCCAGGAAACGATGATGTAAAATGCCGGTCCCGCGTGTATCCGTCAGGAACTCGGAACGGTAGCCGAACAATCCCCGCGCCGGAATCCGATAGCGCAATCGAACGAGCCCCTGCCCGGGGTTTTTCATTTCGAGCATCTCGCCACGCCGCGGTCCCAGTTGCTCGATCACTACGCCAAGGAAATCCTCGGGCACGTCGATCATCAACTCCTCATACGGCTCGAGTCGTTCACCGTTGAGGCCCTCGCGCGTGATCACGCGCGGGCGCGAAACCTGGAACTCGTATCCCTCGCGGCGCATCGTCTCCATCAGAATGGAGAGGTGCAGCTCGCCGCGGCCAGAGACCGACCACGTGTCCGTCGAGTCGGTATCCTCGACGCGTAATGCGACGTTTTTTTCGAGCTCCCGCATAAGGCGCTCACGCAGCTGCCGCGACGTGACGAACTTTCCTTCCTTGCCGGCGAACGGGGAGTTGTTGACGATGAAATCGACCGAGATCGTCGGTTCCTCCACCGCGATGCCCTCGAGCCGCTCCGGCGATTCCACGTCCGCGATCGTGTGCCCGATCTCGACGCCTTCGAGCCCGGCGAGCGCAACGATCTCTCCCGCCGAAGCCTGCTCGACCTCGATGCGCTCCAGTCCCTCGAAGGTGTAGAGCTTCGTGGCGCGCGCGCGCTCCGTCGCCTGGTTCGTGTCGAGCGGCAAGAGCGCAACCGCATCACCGACGTGCACCGTGCCGCGCTCGATGCGGCCGATGCCGAGCCGGCCGAGATACGGTGAGTGATCGATCGTCGAGATCAGCATCTGGAACGCGCCTTTCGAATCACTCGGCGGAGCAGGCACATGCCTGACGATGGCCTCGAAGAGCGGCGTCAGGTCCGTTGCCGGCGTGTCGAGGCTGGCGGTCGCGACGCCGTCGCGAGCCGACGCGTAGACGACGGGCGCATCGAGCTGCGCCTCTTCCGCCTCGAGCTCGATCAAGAGATCGAGCACCTCGTCGTGCGTGCGTAGCGGATCGGCGCCGGCCCGATCGATCTTGTTGATGACGACGATGGGCGTACGACCCAGTCCCAACGCCTTGCGTAGAACGAAGCGCGTCTGCGGCATCGGTCCGTCGAACGCATCGACCACGAGCAACACGCCATCGACCATACGCAGGATGCGCTCGACCTCTCCGCCGAAGTCGGCGTGCCCGGGCGTATCGACGATATTGATCTTGGTGCCACGCCAGCGGACCGACGTGTTCTTCGCGAGAATCGTTATTCCCCGCTCGCGTTCGAGCGGGTTCGAATCCATCACGCGCTCCTGGACGACCTGGTTCTCGCGAAATGCGCCCGCCTGCCGGAGCATCTTGTCCACGAGGGTTGTCTTGCCGTGATCGACGTGCGCGATGATGGCGATGTTGCGGATTTGCATAGCCTTGAAGTATAGCGGGAGGCGCAAAATCCAAACAAGCCAACCGGTCTGATGCGGCTGTGGGAATCGCGTGACACTTGCGTCGGAACTCATACGAATACACAATGCGGAAGGACGCTCAGACACGCCCTTCGCAGGAGGTGGCCCATGAATGAGACCGACGAGGCTTCGCTGGAGAATTATCCCCACGGGCGAGGCTACGGGCACGACTACATGCGTGGAGGTGAGGTGCTTGGCGGCTACGGCTACGCCGAGCGAGATGAATACGAGAAGTGTCGCGGCGAGCTATTGGAGAGCACATCGCAGGACGCGATCGAGCTTCCGCCAGACGACAGCGAAGAAGCCGACACCAGAACCTGAAAACGCAGGGGCTAGAGTTTAAGGGTTAGGGGCTGGGGTTCACCCTTGCTCCGTCTTTTCGCACGCTCTGCCCTCGGCCCGACTAGCGCTTCGCGCCGGCCTTCACTGCCGGTTTCGAGACCGGCGTCTCGTTTGCCTTGCCCTGTCCCTGGCTCGCGAGATCGGATTCCGCGAACGATACGTCGAGGCCGCGCTGCTTGAGCATCGACATGAAGTTCAGTTTGTCCACGGCCTTCATGTACGCTTCCTTCGGCTCGACGCGTCCACCGTCGACGTGCTCGATGAGCGCGTCGTTCAGCGTCACCATGCCGAGACGGCGCGACGTCTGCATGATCGAGTGAATCTGGAACGTCTTTGCCTCACGAATGAGATTTGCGACGGCTGGAATCGACAACAGAATCTCGCGCGCCGCGACGCGGCCGCCGCCGATCTTCTTGCATAACGTTTGCGAGATGACGCCCTTGAGCGAATCGGAGAGCATGATGCGAATCTGCTCTTGTCGATCCGCTGGAAACTGATCGATGATGCGGTCGATCGTGCCTGGCGCCGTGGTCGTGTGCAGTGTTCCGAAGACGAGGTGGCCCGTTTCCGCCGTCTCGATCGCGATCGAGACGGTCTCCAGGTCGCGCAATTCACCGACGAGCACGATGTCCGGATCCTCACGAAGCGCGGCGCGCAGCGCGCTCTTGAACGACTTGGTGTGAACTCCGACCTGTCGCTGCGTGATGATGCAGTTCTTATTCGGGTGCACGAACTCGATCGGATCCTCGATCGTGATCACGTGATCATTACGGACGCGATTCACCATGTCGATCAGCGCGCACAGCGTCGTCGACTTGCCCGAACCCGTCGGACCCGTCACCAGCACCAAGCCTTTCGTCAGGTAGCAGAGATGCTGCACCTCCGTCGAGATCTGCATCTGATCGACAGTCACGACCTGCGAAGGAATCTGCCGGAAGACGCCCGCGACTCCCATGCGATCTTTGAGCGCATTCGCACGGAAACGTGCGCAGCCAGGAATCTCATGCGCGAAGTCCGTGTCGTTCGAGTCGTGGAACTCGATCCGATTGCGCTCGGGCATGATCGAGCGAAGCATGCTGTCGAGATGCGCGTTCTCGAGTGCGTCCCATCCTTCGAGACGGTGCATCTCGCCGTGCAGGCGAATGATCGGCGGCTCACCGCAGCGCAAGTGCAGATCCGAGGCGCTTCGTTCGACCGTCGTGCGCAGCAACTGCTCGATCGTCGCTTTCGCCTCCTCGCTGCCCTCGAAGTCGTGAACGTGGTCCAGCGCCGCATTCGCGCTCGCGCCCGGCGCTGACGCCGATGGCGGAGTCACGGCGTGCGCGGGCGTCGGTACGGTCGCCATTGGAGGCGCACTGGGCCGAGCCACGTTAGGCATTGCCGCGATCGGTGTCAGCGTCGCGGGCGCCGCCGGCCGTGGCGACGCGGGCGTCGGCCGAGAAGTGACGCGTGGGGCCGGCTCGACCGGTGTGAACATCGATGTGCCGCTCTGGAGACCAGCCAACGGATCGAAGCCGCTACCTTCTTGCTCGGCACTCGGCACGCCACTTCCCGGCGTGATACGCGCCCGCCACTTGCCTCCCTCTTGCGCGGCTCGTACCGCGAACGCGCCGTCGGCGAACGTGTAAGTGAAATTGGCCGCCTTGGTCGTGTCGAGCGCTCGACCGGCATCCGGCGGTGCGATCTCCTTCAGCAGTCCCACCACCTGCTGCGCGGTGAGCGGCGACTTCGTCACGGCGCGCGCGGCGCCCTGAACCTCGAGCTTCGCCGGGTCGCCCTCGTCGAGCGTCAGGGCATCCGCCCTGTTGCTGATGACTGCGGAAAGAAGACGGTCGAGTTGAGGCATGTCAGGTCAGTTGGCTCACGCTCGCGATGAGAAACCGATTCACCAGGCACACCTGCTCGCCCCAGAAGACGGGCATGAATCGCTTCGCGTAGCCGTTCAGAAAGTCGAGGAGTCGGGTTTGTTCGCCGCGCTTTTCCAGCGGCACGAACCCGCTGATCGTGGACCCGTCGATGAGCGTAATCTCAACCGCCATCGCACCGTCGGGCATATCGGACGAGGGATCCCCTTCGGGCGCCGCCGTCTCCACACGAGTCACCTGAGCCTTCGCGACGAGGACGACTTCCTGTTCATTAAGAAAGAACGGGAAGAAGGGCGCATCCTCGTTCAGGAGATCGATCGGTTCCTGAGGCTCGGCACGGATCCTCGTGCGCTCCGCGAGGAACACCTCGCCGTCGAGCCGGCGGCCGTCCGTGAGGACGACGCGGACGGCGCGACGCAACTTCTCAACTCGAAAGAGTCTTATGGTGTCCATAGCGGCAGGTTCTTCTCTGCCACCGACGCACTGCGCGCGACTCAGGTCACGGATGCAGGTGCAATTCGCGTTCGTACATCTCGCGACGCTCGAGCTGCACGGTCACGTGCTGGATACCCATCTCCTGAAGGAGATCGTGCGCGTTCTCGAGCACATCCTGATGGTTTTCCGGCTGCCTGACGATCGCGTGCACACTCATCGCGACGACGCCCGAGGTCACGGTCCAGATGTGCAGGTCGTGCACCGATTCGACTCCCGGTATGGACTGCAAGCGCGTTCGGACCGCTTCGAGGGCAATGTGCGGCGGTGCTGCCTCGAGCAGCACGTCGACGGCCTCACGCACGAGGCTCCACGCGCTGCCGATGATCAAGACCGTGCTGACGAGCGATGCGATCGGGTCCGCGATGATCCAGCCGGTCGTTCGCACGAACACGGCTGCAATGATCGTCCCGCCCGACGCGAGCAGATCGCCGAGCACGTGCAGGTAGGCACCGCGGACGTTCAGGCTCGCTCCATTCACCCCGTGCAGGATGTAGACAGCGATCACGTTCACGACGAGGCCGATGGCGGCAAAGACGAGCATCAAGCCGCCGGCGACATGCTCAGGATGGCTGAATCGCCGGATCGCTTCCCACACGATCCAGAACGAGATGAGTAGCAGCGTCGCGCCGTTCAGCAGGGCGGCGAGGATCTCCCAACGCAGGTACCCGTACGTCTTTTCCGGTCTGCTCGGCTGCCGGCACATCCATCCGACGAAGAGTGAAAGGCCAAGTGCGCCGGCGTCCGTAAGCATATGCCCGGCATCCGCAAGGAGCGCCAGCGAGTTCGACAGCAACCCACCTAAGACCTCGGCGATCATCAGGGCCAGCGTTAGGCCCAGCGCGATCTGGAGTGCTCGGGTGACAGAAGGGCGCGGCCCGTGAAGCCCATGCTCGTGCGCGCAGCCGGCATGATCCTGATCCGGGTCGTGCTCGTGCACGTGCTCTGTTGCTTGTGAGTGCGAATGGGCCATGTCTCGGTGCTCCGACCCTGGTGCTGGCGAGGGACGATTGGATTAAGGTAGCTTACAGCCTGTGCTTACGCGCCTGATCGCCATTGTCGTACTGCTCACGTTGAATGCCTTCTTCGTCGCCGCCGAGTTCGCGCTGGTCCGGTCGCGACGCACGCGCCTCGAAGCAATGGCACGCGCAGGAGACAAGTTGGCGCGTCTCGCGTTGCGTGCGACGGGCAACCTCCCGAGGCTCCTCTCCGCAAGCCAACTCGGCATCACCGTCGCAAGTTTGGCTCTCGGCGCCCTCGCTGAAGACGCGCTCGGCAGCAATCTGACGATCTGGCTCGATACGCTGCCGATCGGGTTTCGACTCGCGGTTCGCGTCGGCATCGCATCGGCAATCGCGATCACGATCGTTACGTACTTGCACGTCGTCTTCGGGGAGTTGGCGCCGCGAAGCGTTGCGCTCGCGCATCCGGAGCGCTTCGCGAGACTGCTTGCGCCGCCGCTCATCATCTTCGAGACGATGGTTCGTCCCTTCACGATCGTACTCAACGGCTCAGCCGTTTTCGTGCTGCGAGTGGCGGGGCAATCTCCGCAGTCGCTCGACGAAGCCGTCCACTCGCCCGAGGAGCTTCGCATTCTTGTCGAGCAGAGTGAAGAGAAAGGCGCACTCGAGGCGGGCGACGCCGACATGCTCGAGGGAGTGTTCGAGTTCTCTGAAAAGAACGCTCGTGAGGTCATGACTCCGCGCACCGAGATCGACGCGCTGCCGTTGGATGCATCGTTGGATGAAACGCTGCAACTCATCGAGGAAACTCAGCGGTCGCGGTATCCGGTTTACGAGGAGACGATCGACAACATCATCGGTCTCGTCCTCGCAAAAGACCTTCTGCCAGTTCTTCGCAATCCGCCCGTTCAATTTTCTTTGCGCGGGATCATGCGACCCGTACATGTCGTGCCGGGATCGCGCGAAGTCGAGGAAGTGCTCGCGGATTTCAAGCGCCTCAAGGAGCACATGGCGATCGTACTCGACGAGTACGGAGGAACAGCGGGCGTCGTCACGATGGAGGACTTGCTCGAAGAGATCGTGGGCGAGATTCTCGACGAATACGACGAGCCGCCCGAGGCGCCGGAACGGGAAGGTCCGGACATCGTCGTCGTCGCCGGATCGACGCACATCAGCGAGCTGAATGAGCGATTTGGCCTCAGCGTGCCTGACGAGGATTACACGACGATTGGCGGATTCGTGTTCGGCGCGCTCGGTCGCTTGCCGGTAACGGGCGATCGGGTGACGGCCGGGAATGCGGTGTTCACGGTGCGCGAAATGGACGGCCGACGCATCGAATCGCTGGCGATCGACCTTCATGCCGCGGGCGACCGCCGTGCGGCAGTTCGCGCGGAAGAAGGCTAGTCGAGTGAGCGCGGGTCGCCCCCGGGGGCGGTGTGGCCTCCGTGCGCGGCGAGAGCGGGAGCGGGGCCGCTCCTGCTATCCGCGCGCACGGAACACCGACCGCCCCGGAGCGACCGCTCTCGCCGCGCACGGAAGCCAATCGTGCCCCGGAGTGACCGAGATCTCAAATACGGTCCGCCAATCGCACCGCGATCTGCGCCGCGAGGCGCATTGCTTCGATCATGCTCGAGGCATCGGCGATGCCGCGGCCCGCGATGTCGAGCGCGGTTCCGTGGTCGGGCGACGTTCGCGGAAACGGTAAGCCGAGCGTGACGTTCACCGCACTGCCGAACGCGGCGACCTTGATCGCCGTCATGCCCACGTCGTGATACGGAGCGATCACGGCATCGAACGCACCGCGCATTGCGCGCACGAAGACAGTATCCGCAGGGAATGGACCAGCGAGTGCGGCTCGTCTCGCCGCTGGGACCATGACTTCTTCGTCCTCGCGACCGAAACGCCCACTATCTCCGCCGTGCGGATTCATCGCGCATAACGCGATCCGAGGCTCATCGATGCCGAACCAGTCACGGAGTCCGTCTCGCGTCGTCTGGGCAATCTCGACGACGAGCTCGGTGGTGAGCGCGTTCGGCACGTCGCGCAAGGGCATGTGCGTCGTCGCGAGCACAACGCGCAACGGATTCGTCATCGACCCGTTAGGCCGCGTCGCCGCCAGCATCATCGCGACGCGAGTGTCGGTGAGCGCCGCGAGCATTTCGGTATGGCCGGGATACTCGTAGCCACCGGCGTGTAGCGCGGCCTTGTCGAGCGGAGCGGTCACGATCCCCTGGACGTCGCCGCGCAGGGCAAGCTCCACTGCGCGCTCGATCGCAAGACCGGCCAGTCGCCCCGCGGTTGCGGCGCTACCGCCGGCTTGCCATACGCCGATCGCCTCGTCGACGTCGAGCGGCGTACCGGTCGGCCCGACGATCAAAAAACGAGCGCTCGCACGGACGCTGTCGTCGGCGAGCGCTTTTTCGATGATCTCCGGACCGATTCCGCGAACGTCACCCAACGTGACGGCGATGACGGGTTCGCGCGACAGGCTGCCGTCGCGCGTGTTCACCGTTCCGAGGTCTTGGTTCCTATTGCCGTTTGGTCGAGCCGAACGGAGACGTAGGCGCGCTTGCGCAGCGAGTCGAGATAGCGGCGGACACCGCCCTCTTCGGCAAGTCGGTTGCGGATGATCTCCTTCATCTCCTTGTACTCGTACTCGCCACCGGGATTCGCGCTGATCAGCTGGGCAACGACCACCTTCGGGATTCCCCGCTGCGGATCGGGAATCTCGAAGACGACGATGTCGTTAGGCGATTTCCCCGTGAACGCCTTCTGATACGACTCCGGCAAGGAGTCGCGCGGCATTGGATCGAGGATGCTCGTCTCCTCTTTCGCCGCGTAGTCGTGATGCTTCTTCGCGAGTGAATCGAAGGGCGCGCCTGCCTTCCACTGCTTGGCCACGGTGTCGGCCTCACCGCGCGCTCGCATCAGATCGGCCGAGTCGAGCTTCGGACGAATCAGAATGTGTCGAGCCTTCACCTCGCCGGCGGCGACGCGATCGACGCGAACGATGTGATACCCGAAGGGACTCTCGAACACGGGACTCAGCTCACCCGGCGGAAGCGACCAGACCCAGCGCTCGAATTCGGTGACATACTGTCCCCGGCGCGCCCAGCCAAGATCGCCCCCGGTTTCCTTCGTCGTCGGATCCATCGATTCGCGCTTCGCGAGCAGCGCGAAATCACCGCCCCGCTTGATCTCGGCAAGAATCGATTCGGCTTTCGCCTTCGCGATCTCCTTGTTGATGACCGTCGGCTTCGGCGCGATGACGATCTGACGGAACGTTACCGTAGCGGGACGCCGCGGCAGCGACGCACGACTGCGCGCGAACGCATCCTGAACGTCCTTATCGGTCACGTTCGCGGGAATGATCTTGTTGTCCTCGCGCAGCTTCTGCATCGTGCGCTGCATCGTCTGATCGCGCCGCATCTGCTCGACGAGCATGCGCCGATACTCCTCGGGACTGCCGAGGCCTGCCTTGGCCAGCTCCGATCGGAATTGCGTCTCGGTGGGGAAACGCGCCTTCACATCGCGAATCTGGCGATCGACCGCGGTGTTCAAGTCGTTATCCGGCACTTCGACCTTGAGCTCCTTCGCCTTCAGCAGCAAGAGCTCTTCGTCGACCATCGTGTTGAGCGTTTGTAGCTCATACGCGTGTAGCGCGGTCGAGTCCGTCGGCACCTGAACGCCGCGCTGCTGCTCCGAAAGAATCCGCTGCTGCAGATCGAAATACGTAATCGGCTGGTCGCCGACGATCGCAACGATGCGATCCAGCGCGGCGTGCTGCTGGGCAGCTGGCTGAGCCGCCGGCTGCTGCGCGAGGAGTGGCGCGGCAAACAGCGTGATCGCCAGCGCGAGGAGTGACGGTTTTCGATTCATAGCCATTCATTACCCTGAACGGGTCCCCAAGTGTCAACGCGGGCCGCGGGTAGAGGGTAGAGGGTAGAGGGTAGCGGTGACCCTCGAACCCTCTGCCCCCAACCCTCTGCCCTACTACGGCTTCTTCGTCGGCTGCGGAGCGGGCGCGGTGGGCTGCGGAGCTGCGCCCGGTGTCGGAGCCGCGCCGCTCGGCGGCGCACCCGGCAACGGAACCTGCGATTTCGGCTGATTCGCAGAACGACTCGAATCCGCCACCGCCCGAATCTTCTGCGCGCTCTGAACCGAGCGCTCGACGCCCGCGCTGTTGATCGACGACTTGAACTTCGACTGGAGGACCGCCGCGAGAGGCTGCGGCACTGGAACCGGCTGTGCCTGACCGCCAAGAATGCGATCGACGTACGACTCGACGCGGCTGGCGGCGAGGCGCTCGCGCTCGGGCGCCGTCTTCGCGCTATCGGCAAGCGCCTTTGGATCGATGGCAAGCTGCTGCCACAGCCCCTGCACGAGCTGCGCGAACTGGCCGTAGAGCTGCGTCTTGTCCTCGGCGCTGAGCGTCACTTTTGCACTGTCCGCCTTCTGCAGCATGACCTCACGCTGCGCGATCGACGACACGAAGTGCTTCACGATCGAATCCGGAAGCTGCGGCAATTGACGTGACACCTGCATGTTCGGCGGCATCGTCTCGACCCAGCCCAGGAACTCGGAGACCGTGAGGTCACCGCCCTTGAACGTCGCGAGCACCGAATTGTCCTTCTGGTGCTTCACGGGATCCGCGACCGCGCTCTTCGCGGCCGCTCCGCCATTTGGCTTGACTTCGATGTTGGCAGACTTGTCCAGGTTCGCGAGATAGACGCTATCAGCCTTGTTGACCGCGCCTTGGGAGTACTTCTGCGCGTAGTCGGCCCTGTCGACCTGCGAGAACGGCAGCCGCTGCACGATGTGAAAGCCATAGGTCGACTCGATGAGCGAGGGCCCGATCTGGCCCGGCTTGAGTGCGGCGACGCCGTTGGCGAAGGGGGGAACCATCGAGCCCTTCTCGTAGACGCCGAGATTGCCGCCCTTCCCCTTCCCGCTGGGATCGCTCGTGTACTTGTCGGCCATCTGAGCGAAGTTTGCGTTGTTCACAGTGGCGAGAACCGATTCGGCCTTCTTGCGAACCGAATCCTTCTGCGTTTGCGTCGCCGCCGGCGGGAAGGCAAAAAGAATATGGCGCGCCGCGTAGAGATCGCTGGCCGCCTGGTTGTAGCTGGCTTCGCTACCCGAATCGACCTTGAACGATTTCACGAGTGTGTCGGTGAACTTGCGCAGGCGCATGTTCTTGGTGATCGGCTCGACTGCCGCATCGATCGCCTTCTTATCCGTGAGCGAATCACCAACAGCGGCCGCGTGCGCGAGCAGCTGGTAGTTCACCCAGAGATCGGCAACGATTCCGGCGTTCTCCTTGGTGATCGGCACCGGCACCTTGGCATTGCCGAGGAGATCAGCGAGCCGAGAGACCGAGAGCTCCTGATCGGCCGCCTTTGCCGCGACATCGACGTGGGCGGTGAGCGCTTCCTTGAGTCCATCACACGCGCCGAGCGCGATTGTGAGGGACGCGGCCGCGACGAGTGCGAACAAGGGACGAGCACGCATGTGAAAGAAAACTCCGGAGCTGTAAGGGAGATTGAGCGAAGGCCGAGAGACGCTGGCGTTAGGCGACGAGGCTGCGCAACGCCCGGACGAGTCCGTCCAGCATTGGCGCACCCCCGAGTCGCGTCAGCTTGAGTGAGAGAGGAACTGCCCGCCTGACCTCGGCCTGAAACTGCACCTCGTGAAATGCCGCCGACAACCCCTTCATTCGGGGCGCGGCAGTGTCGCGAAAGTTAACACGAGCCTCGTTTCCACGCACGAGGATGCCTTCTATCCCCAAAGTCCCACCGAGGATCCGTAGTTGGGCAGTCGCGAACATCGTCTCGGCGGGTGGAGGGACCGGGCCGAAGCGATCGCGCAGCTCGCCGCGCAACGCTTCGAGGTCGCGCGGATCCTCGATGCGTGAGAGGCGGCGATAGACGTCCAGCTTCGCCTCGTGCGCCGGGACAAAATCATCGGGAAGGTAGTTCGGCAAATCGACGGAGACGTCCGCTGGGACGAGCTTCGGCGCGCCGTCGCCCTGAACGAGCCGGCGTACGGTCTCGTCGAGCATTCGCAAATACATATCGAACCCGACCGCGTGGACGAACCCCGATTGCTCGGGACCCAGAAGGTTGCCGGCACCACGCAGCTCGAGGTCTTTCAGGGCAATGCGATATCCGGCTCCGAGCTCCGTGTGATGCTCGAGAATCGAGAGACGCCGCTCGGCGTCGACGTCGACATTGTCCGGGACGAGGAGGTAGCAGTACGCCCGGCGGTGCGACCGGCCAACGCGTCCGCGCAGCTGATAGAGTTGCGCAAGTCCGAAATAGTCGGCGCGATTCACGAACATCGTGTTGGCGTTAGGTACATCCAGGCCCGATTCCACGATCATGGTGGAGACAAGTACGTCGACGGCGCCGTTGACAAACCGATGCATAACGTCCTCGAGCTCGCGCTCACGCATCTGTCCGTGCGCGACGGCGAGGCGCGCCCGCGGAACGACGCGCTGAATGTGGTCGGCGATGCCCTGGATAGTCTCTATACGATTGTGGACGAAGAACACCTGCCCGCCGCGATCGAGCTCACGCGAGATCCCCTCGTCGATGAGCCCGTCGTCCCATGGCTCCACGTAAGTGAGCACGGGCGATCGGTCGCGAGGCGGTGTTTGCATCAACGTCATGTCGCGCAGACCGGCGAGTGAGAGATGCAACGTGCGCGGGATGGGCGTCGCGGTCAGCGTGAGCACGTCGGTCTCGAGCTTCAACTGCTTGAGCCGTTCCTTGTGCTTCACGCCGAAGCGATGCTCCTCGTCGACGATGATCAAACCCACCCGCTTGAAGATGACGTCGGGACTGAGCAGCCGATGCGTACCGATGACGATGTCGATGGTGCCGTCGGCGAGCTGCGCGAGCACCGCCGATTGCTCCTTCGGCGTCTGAAAGCGGCTCAACATCGCGACGCGCATGGGGAAGTCGGCGAGACGTTCGCCGAACGTGCGCGCGTGCTGGTCGGCGAGAATCGTCGTGGGCACCAGAACGGCGACCTGACGCTCCGATTGCACGGCCTTGAAAGCCGCGCGAACGGCAATTTCCGTCTTGCCGTATCCGACGTCGCCAACGAGCAAGCGATCCATCGGCCTAACGCTTTCCATATCGCTCTTCACTTCAGCCGTCGCCTTTCGCTGGTCGGGCGTGTCCTCGAAGAGGAATGCCGACTCGAGCTGGCGCTGCCAGGCAGTGTCCGGGACGTGCGCAGCACGCGTCGCCACCTTCCGGCGAGCATAGAGGTCGAGCAACTCGACCGTCATCTCATGAATCGCTGTGCGGGTCTTCTCGCGCTGCTGTCCCCAACGCTTGCCACCGAGTTTGTGCAATCGCGGCGGCGGCGAATCTTCACTCACGTCGCTGGCCGACCGAAAGCGCTCGAGCTGGTCGATCCTGTAGAGCGGCACGTTCAACCGGTCGCCACCCTCGTACTCGATCACCGCGACTTCGATCGTGCTCTGTCCGACGAAGATCGTCTCGATACCGCGAAAGATGCCGACGCCGTGCTCGAGGTGAACGACGAAATCTCCTGGCTTGATCGCGAGCGTATCGATGGCGATGCCAGTCGCGTAGCGGCGCGCGCGGCGGATTCGCCGCTCGCGGCGGAAGATCTCGTGGTCGGTGAGAATGCGCAGTCCGGCGTGCGTATCGCGAGCAGGCACGACAAAACCGCCGTCGAGCACGCCGATCGACAAATGAGCCGGAGAAGGAGCGTACTCACCGTCGTTGAGGAGCTCGTCCAGTCGCTCGCACTGGCCCTCGTTGTCGCAGAGAATGATCGTCGTTAGGTCATCGCGGATGAGCCGCTTGAGCTGCCTGATGTCGCGATCGATCGGCTCGGGCGGTCGGAGGGGAAACACAATCTCTGGCGGCTCCTCGCCCTCGACGAGGGAGACCACGCTCCCGAAGGCCTGGATGGCGCGCGCCGCCTCGTCAGGCGATATGAACAATTCGTCGCGTGAGACGGTGTCCTCGCCGCGCCGGCGCGCGAGCTCGATGTGGTGCTGCGCGTCGGCCCAGGTGCGCTTCAGCTCGGGCTCGAAGTGTGATCCGCGCGGTACGAAGAGAAGCGTGTCGGGTGGGAACAGCGTGACAATCGAAAGTCGGTCGGCAGTGGTGGCGTCGTCGCGTACCTGTCCGTCCACCGGCAACACGAGCGCGAGATCGACGGCTCGCGTGGAGCGCTGGGTGTTGATATCGAAGTACCGCAAATCGACGATCTCGTCGCCCCAGAGCTCCGCACGCACGGGCTCGGGCATGCCAAACGAGTAGACGTCGAAGATGCCGCCCCGAATGCTGAACTGGGCGACGTCCTCGACCATCGGAACGCGCTCGAAGCCGATCGATTCGAGGTGCGCGGCCAGCGACTCCAGGCGGTGAACACCTCCTTTGCGCAGCTCGACGCGCAGATCGCGCAGTGCGCGCGGCATGCGCGTTCGCTCGAGCAGGGCACGCGCGGTCGTGATGAGAACGTGGATCTCGCCGCGCGTTAGGCGCTCGAGCGTCTCGACGCGCTCGCCCGCGACCTCCATATGCGGCTCGGCTTCGCCGAAGCCTTCGCGCGGCGGATAGAGCGCGATCGGCGTCTCGTCCACGAGCGTGCCGAGATCGGCCAGCCAGCGTTCGGCCTCCGTGACACTCTCCGTCGCCACGACGAAGAATCGCGTCGTGAGGCGGCGCGAGAGGGCCGCGAGCACCGAGGCGTCGGCCGATCCGGGCAAGCCGCCAATCGTTCGCCGGTCGGCAGGCGCCGGAACAGTGTTGAGCAAACGCGTGAACGCAGGCAGGCGCTCGATCGCGTCGAGCAGCGGGGCGAGGGGCATGTCGCGCGATCTTGCCGTTAGGCCGGGACAGTCGCTCGCCGTCGCACTCCGACGAGCACACCTTCGGCAACGAGAAGCGCGAGCGCGGCGAACAGGATCGGCTCACCCACCGATCGCCGCGATGCGGAGCGGAACGAAAGCGTGGCGAGTTGAGTGCGGTCGGCAGCCGGGATCACTTGCTGCGCGTGAATCCGCCGACCCACGTCGTCCGCGCTGATCCGATCGAGTACCGATTCGCTCGATTCGGGATTCACGACGAGCGCACCGACGCGCCGGCCGGCGCGCTCGAGAAAGTACGTGCCCGCGTGCGCCGGCGCCTGGAGATCGTCGCCGAGCGCGGAGCGCGCACCGCCGAGGTCCTCGATCGCGTCAGCCCAGCGCGGCCTCGGGAGCAATTGGCCTGGATTCGCGCCGACGACACCGCCGGGCTCGCCGACGAGATGCTCGGTGAGGACGTTGGCGAGCCACGGGACGAACGCGGCACGGATGGGAAAGGTCGTTGCCGCCGGATCGAGCGGCGACGCCACGATCGCATAACGAGGCCCGGCGACGATCCACGGCTCGCGGCCCACGCGCGCAATCGTGTCGGCGTCGGCGCCGCCTTGTGGAACGAGCTCGTAGCGCGCGATCGCCGTGACGTCGACAAACGCGCCAGCTTGTGAATCGGGCACGGCGGTGCCTAACGTGTGCTCCCCGGAGACGGTGGTCTCGCCGCGGCGAGCAGCGCCGAAGCGCCAGGGCACGCCAACTCGTTCCAGCGCGCGATTCGCTGCGCCCAGGCGCACGGGATCGCTCGGCGCGAGGATGAGCGCCGGCAAGGACGTCAACTCGTCGGCCGACATGACGGCGATGTCGTGTCCATCGACGACGCGCCCATTGCCCTTGAGGACGTCAATCGCACTGCGAACAAACGGACCGGCTTCCGGCGACACGGATACCGCCGGCGGCGGGCCAATCCACACGGCGAAGTGCCTCACGTTGTCACCGGGCAGCTCGTCTGGTTCGAGCTCCACCGTTCCGTCCACCCAGCCACGCTCGGGCGGCGCGGCACGCATGAGTATTTCCTCACCAGGAGAAGCGGTCCCGCGCGCCAGTGAGCGGCCCCCAAGAGTGATGCGGTACGTTGTCGAGTCTTTGCTCATCACGCGGCCCACGACCGCGCCGCGCGGCGTCCAGCGCTCAGGCCGAGCCTCCGCGGCGACGACCGCACGGTTGGCCGGAGGGGTTCCCCCGGGCAGCCAGAGCAGCACCTGCGTGTCGCCGACGTCCGTGTTCTGCGTCCAGGCCGTGCGCTGGCCATCCGTCAGAACGATGATCTGGCGCGAATCCAGACCTGCCGAACGCACCGCGCCTCCAGCGCGCGAGAGCGCGAGCGGCAGATTCCCCGCTCCCGCCAAGGGTTCGACGCGGTCGAGCTCCTCGCTCAGCGTCGCCTTGCCACCGCCGCGTACTCGGCCGTCCGCCGTAATCAGCCATAACCGATCGGTTGTGTTCGCGGAGCCAAGAATATCGTGCGCGGCAGCTCGAAATTGCTCGAGCAGTGGACGGCCATTGACGACCAGCGTCGTGCTGAGCGAGTTGTCGAGCACGATGGCGAGCGCCGTTGGGGCATGGCCCGCGCCCGCGAGTCGCGTGACGGGACGCGCCGCCGCCGTGGCGATCAACAGCACGATCGCAACGCGCAGCAGCATGAGCAGGATGTTGCGCAGCTTGAGCGAACGGCTGTGCTCCTGCTCCGCACGGGCGAGATATCGGGCGGCGGGAAAGTCGATGCGCGTGCCGATACGCCGTCGCAGCAGGTGGATCAGCAGCGGGATGAGCGCGGCAGCGCCGAGGAGGAGATAGAGCGGAGCGATCAGACCCACGAGCAGCTTATATGAAGTCCCGCTCCTCGCGTCGTCATGGCAATGCCTGACGAGCGGCGAACGCGCGACGCAGCGGCACACCGAACGGAGCGTCCGTAAAGATCAGCTCATACGTCGCGCCGATCGAAGTGAACATCGTGCGCCACTCGTCGATTACTTCGCCCACGGTCTGCCGATACGCGGCGCGAACGTCGGCCACGCTTGCCGCGATCTCGAGCGCGCTCTCCGGATCGACGAAGACCGCTTCGCCGCTCGAGGGCAGCTCACGCTCCGCCGGATCCATGAGGTGCAGGACCGTGACGTCGTGGCCAACGGCGCGAAGACCACGGACCGCTCGCTCGACTTCGGGAATGTCCATGAGTAAATCTGAAACAAGTACGATCATTCCTCGCCGGCTGATGAGACGGGCAGCCTGCTCGAGTGCGGCGGGAGCAGACGATGCGCGGCCCGCGCCGGATTCCTCGAGCGCAGCCACCACGCGGCGCCACTGCCCATTTCGCGCGCGCGGCGGTACGGCGCTCCGAATCTCCGAGTCGAATCGGACGAGACCGACGGCGTCGCGCTGTCTCAGCAGTAAGAGCGCCAGTGCGGCAGTCAGGCGTTCGCCGTACGCCAGCTTCGTGAGTCGCGGTCCATTTGGCTGCTCCGTACCGGCGAGGGCGTAGAGCTGCTGACCGCTCCACACCATCGATTTGCTGACGTCGAGCACGATGCTCGCCCGGAGGTTCGTCTCTTCTTCGTATTGCTTCACCACCCAGCGGTCGGCGCGAGCGGCGATCTTCCAATCGATGTATCGGGGGTCGTCGCCAGGCTGGTATGGGCGGTACTCGGCGAACTCCACCGAGAAACCCTTGCGGGGCGATCGGTGCAGTCCTGACATGAATCCGTCGACGATCCAGCGAGCGACGATCTCGATTCGACCCAGGGCTGCGAGACTGGCCGGATCGAACAGATCGGCCCGCGGCGCCTGGGCGTTTGAAGCCGCGTCCATGACGCGCGGAAGCTAGGCGGGAGGAGGGGGTAGGGTCCAGGGACCTAGGGGCAAATGGAGGAAGACAGACACCCACCTAACACTTCGCGGGGCTCGATCGTATTCTTTTATAGGCAGGGGAACTTGCGGGCCCAAGATTTGTATGCCTATTTGTATACAACACTCTCGGAGACGTGAAGTCATGCGCACAACGCGACTCATGCTGCCCTGGTCTGCGGTGGTGCTCTTCTCCGGCGCTCTTGCTGGTTGCGCCACAACCGCGAGCCATGCTGGGGATGGTTTGCGAGAGACTGAAGCAAGTCTCGTTCAGACGACGCCGGACGAGTGGCGTCAGCTGAGAGACTCCGCTAGGGCGCAGGAAGTCGCGGACGAAGTAGGCCCGAGGGCATCGATCACCGCTGACTTCGATTACGCCGGGGGAAGTCGCCAAGTCGACGCGACGTTTCACATGTACGACGACGCATATGTCATCGTCGGCCATCTCGACGCGAGCGGGCGGCTCAAGATCGTATTCCCGTCCCAACCTGGTGACGACGGTTTCGTCCGCGGCGACAAGATCTATCACGTGCCGTCATTCTTTGCTGGCTTCGTGGACGACTATGCATGGCGCTACTCCAATGATTACCGATATCGCTATCACAGCGCCGCGAGCAAATACGATTCGTACGATGCGAGCCTCGGCTACGTGTTCGTGATTGCTTCATGGAGGCCGATGCGGCTCGATCGCATCGCCGATGGTAATCGATGGACCACGTACGACGTCTCCGATGTCAGCTACATGCAGGACCCGCGCGAAGCGATCGAGGAGCTTGGCTCCCTCATCGCTGGAGACAATCGTGAGGCATACACGATCGAGTACGCGCATTACACGACGACGAACTACGGCACGTACTCGATGAGCAGCGCGGATTATCTCTACAGCAATGGCTGCTCCGGCTACTCGTCGTTCGGTTATTCGCGTTTCTTCACTCCATTCCTGTTCTCGCCGTATTCTGGTTTCGGGTACAGCCAGGGGGGCTGCTACTCCCAACCGTACTATTACGGCTATCCCGTCGCGTACACACCGACGGCTGTCGCTCCACCGCCCGTCAATCCTCGCGGCCGTCCCGCGATTCCAATCGGAGCGCCAGTCTTCCACGGACCGGGCGCAGAGACGGGTACCGTTGCGGTGCACCGGCCGGACGCGGCAAACTCGACGCCGACTTCCGGCACCGGCGCGAACTCCGCTCTGAAGATCGGCACGTACCATCGGCCAGGGTTGATCGCCGAGGACGCACCAGGGCCGCATATTCGCGGACAGGGACGCGTCACTGGCACCGAGATTTCTCCTTCGTCGCGTCCGACGATTCAACAGATGATCGGCTCGCGGCGCACCGATCAGGGTGGTCAGTCTTCGGCTCTGGGCGATGCCAGAATCCGAAATGCCGGCGCTCGCGATAACGGATGGTCGTCCACGAACCGAGGTGGAGTGAACATCACGCGGAGTGGCGCCGAAGCGGGAAGTCGCTGGAATGGCGATAACGGCAATCGTCCCGCCCACGCTTCCGGCGGCGAGTCCCACGCCTACACGCCGCCTTCGCGCAGTGCGCCGGCGCGCACCGAAGGACACTCTGCGCCGCGCGGCGAAGCGTCGCATGCCGCCCCGGCGCGCAGCGAGCCGGCCGCGCGATCGGCGCCGGCGAGGTCCTCCTCCGGCTCATCGAGCTCCGGATCGTCGAAGAAGCCGTGATCGGTGATTGGTTGGTGGTGATTGGTGGTTTGTGAATTCGGAGTCCCGCGAGCGTCGCTCGCGGGACATTCCTTATCTACGAACCACCAAAGACCAATGACCAACTACTAGAGAGGAGGCCTCGCGCGCGGTTCTTTTTTGCACGGCTATATTTCGCCCTGCGCTGAGACTACGTCCGGCTGTGTGGTGCCGACGCGAGTCGCGCCTTCTGCCGACCGATCTCTGATCGCTGTTCGACCCCGGTCATCCGGCCGCCCTTCGGTCGCCATCCATTTTCACGTCAACAGCATCCGGCTCGCTTGAAGCTCGATCATATTCGCAACTTCTGCATCGTCGCGCACATCGATCACGGGAAGTCGACCCTGGCCGACCGTCTGATCGAGGCCACGGGCGCGCTGCAGAAGCGTGAAATGAAGGAGCAGGTGCTCGACACACTCGACCTCGAGCGCGAGCGCGGCATCACCATCAAGCTCAACGCCGTGCGGATGACGTATACGGCAAAGAGCGGCGAAGCCTACGAGCTGAACCTCATCGATACGCCCGGGCACGTCGACTTCACGTACGAGGTATCGCGCTCGCTCGCGGCATGCGAAGGCGCGATCCTCGTCGTCGACGCCTCACAAGGCATTCAGGCGCAGACGCTGTCGAACCTCTTTCTCGCGCTCGACGCCGGACTCGAGATCATTCCCGTCCTCAACAAGATCGATTTGCCGGGCGCGGAACCGGAGCGGCGCAAGCAAGAGGTGCACGATCTGATCGGCGCCGACCCCGACGACATTCTCCTCGTGAGTGCCAAGGAAGGAATCGGGATCGACGCCCTGCTCGAGGCGATCGTCGCCCGCGTTCCGGCGCCCACCGGGGACGTGAACGCGCCCGTGCGCGCGTTGATCTTCGACTCGTACTACGACAAGTATCGCGGTTCGATTCCGAGCATTCGCGTCGTCGATGGGTCGATCAGGCCGGGCCAGCACATCGTCTTTGCGGCCGGCTCGGGACAGGATTACGAAGTTGCTGAAGTCGGCTATCTGCAGCTGCGGCAGGTGCCGACGGACGAGCTCGGCCCCGGAGAAGTGGGATACGTGGTCGCCAACGTACGCTCGGTGAAGGAGACGCGTGCCGGCGACACGATCATGGACGCGGAGCGCCGTGCGGAAAGTGCGCTTCCGGGCTACCGGGATGTTCACTCGATGGTGTTCGCAGGACTCTACCCGACGGACACGACGCAGTACGAAACGCTCCGCGACGCGCTGGAGAAGTTGCAGCTCAACGATGCGTCGCTCCACTACGAGCCCGAGACATCGACCGCGTTAGGCTTCGGCTTTCGCTCCGGGTTCCTTGGCCTGCTGCACATGGAGATCGTGCAGGAGCGACTGGAGCGCGAGTTCGATCTCGATCTGGTGACGACGGTCCCGAGCGTGGAGTACCACGTTTTTCGGACCGACGGGCAGGAGGAGCTGATCGAGAATCCATCGATGATGCCGGCAGCGGGCGTCGTCGACCGCGTCGAGGAGCCGTTCGTCAAAGCGCGGATCATGGCGCCCGCCGAGTACATCGGGCCGATCATGACGTTGGGCACCGAGCGACGCGGCGTGTACAAGAACATGACCTATCTGGACACGACCCGGGTGGAATTCGATTGGGAGTTCCCCCTGGCCGAAATAATCCTGGACTTCTTCGATCGCCTGAAGACAATCAGTCGCGGCTACGCGAGTCTCGACTACGAATTTCTCGAGTATCGAACGAGCGATCTCGTGAAGCTCGACATGCTCATCAACGGCGATCCGGTTGACGCCTTCTCGGTCATCATCCATCGCGACAAGGCCTATGACTGGGGCCGGAAGATCGCCGACAAGCTGAAGGAGCTGATTCCGCGGCAACTCTTCGAGGTCGCGATCCAGGCCGCGATCGGCAACAAGGTGATCGCGCGAACGACCGTGAAGCCGCTCCGCAAAGACGTTCTCGCCAAGTGCTATGGGGGCGACATCACCCGCAAACGCAAACTGCTCGAGAAGCAGAAGGAAGGAAAAAAGCGGATGAAGCAGGTCGGCTCGGTCGAGATTCCCCAGGAGGCGTTCCTCGCGGTCTTGCAAGTGGATTGAGGGGCTAGCTACCACGGCCCGGGGGCTAGGGAGTGGAGACTCGCGCGAATCTCGTCGTACAGACTTCCTTTCTCGGCGACACCGTCCTCACGACGCCGTTGCTTGCGTATCTCGGCGAGCGCGCGCCGGTCGACGTCGTCGTGACTCCCGCGTCAGCTCCGCTCCTGGCGAACAATCCGTCGATCCGTGACCTGATCGTCTACGACAAACGGGATCGCGATCGAGGCCTCGGCGGATTCGTTAGGCTTGCGCGGTGGCTACGTGCAAATCGTTATGCGCGCGCATACCTCACGCAGGGTTCGATGCGAAGCGCGGCACTGGTCCTGGCCGCGCGCATTCACGAGCGCGTCGGGTTCGCGACTTCCGCCGGGAAGCGGCTCTATACGAGGCGCGTGCCCTACATCGAGAACGAGCATCACGCCATGCGCCTCCTGCGATTGGCGACTGGCGACGCGAAGCTCACGCGAACCGATACTCAGCCACGACTCTATCCGGGAGGCGATGAAAGACGCGCCGTCGACGCGTTTCTGACCCAGCGTGGATGGACTGGCGAGCCGTTGATCGCGCTCGCGCCGGGAAGCGTCTGGGCGACGAAGCGCTGGCCACACTATGCGGAGCTTTCAGGCGAAATCGGCGGCCGTCTTGCAATTGTCGGATCCGCCGCGGATCGCGAGCTCGCGGCCGAGATCACTCGTGCAGCGGGACCGCGCGCGATCGATTGCACAGGGAGCTTGTCGCTGCTCGGGTCGGCGGAGCTGATCGGGCGAGCGCGCGTGCTCGTCACAAACGATTCATCTCCTCTCCACCTCGCGTCGGCCATGGGCACGCCGACGGTGGCGATCTTTGGCCCTACGGTCCCCGAGTTTGGCTTTGGACCGCTCGCGCCGCGATCGATAGCGCTCGGCATCACTACGCTGGCGTGCCGTCCGTGCGATCGCCACGGCCCGCAGCGCTGCCCACTGGGCCATTGGCGCTGCATGCGCGAGATTACGCCGCGCCGCGTCGCGGACGCGGTGCAGGAGCTCGCGGCGTCCTCGCCTCCTTTTCATCCGTCCCCCCGTTGAGCATGGTGACCAAGAAACGACATCGCTACATCGTCGGCGTCGATCTCGGCGGAACGAACATCGTCGCGGGCGCGATGTTGGAGGACGGGTCGGAGCATTATGGCATGCGCTCGATCGCGACGTCGCCCGAACTGGGCGCCGAGGGCGTCGCCGATCGCATCGTTGGGCTCGTGGAGGGCGTGATTCTCGACACGATCGCGCAGACCGACGCACATCGCCGGGACTTCATGGGCGTCGGCGTGGGCGCGCCAGGTCCTCTCGATCGCGAGCGCGGCGTCGTCATCGTCGCGCCGAATCTCGGCTGGCGTGATTTCCCGTTACTCGATCACATCACGAAGCATCTCGGCATGCCGGCCACGCTCGACAACGACGCGAATTGCGCGACGGTCGGCGAGTGGTGGCAGGGCGCGGCGAAGGGCGGACGCAACGTGGTGGGAATGACGATCGGCACCGGCATCGGCGGTGGATTGATCATCGACGGCCAGCTCTTTCACGGCTCGTCGGACGTCGCCGGTGAAATTGGCCACACGACCATCGATCTGAACGGACGCCATTGCAAGTGCGGCAACTACGGCTGTCTCGAGGCGTACGCGTCCGGGCCGGCGATCGCGACGCGCGCGCGCGAGATTCTCGTGCGCGAAGAGACGGCATCGCTGCTGCCGAGTCTCGTCGGCGGCCAACTCGAGCGGGTGACGGCGCAAACGGTCTATGATGCCGCGAAGCAGGGCGACGCGGTCGCCAACGAGATCGTACGCGACACGGCGCGCTACCTCGGCGCGGGCGTTGCGAACTTGCTCAACACGTTCAACGCCGACGTCGTCGTCATCGCCGGCGGCGTGACGCAGGCGGGCGATGCGTTGTTCGTGCCGCTGCAAGCCGAGGTGCGTCGGCGCGCGTTCAGGCCCGCGGTCGAGGCGGCACGCATTGTCCCTGGCGCGCTTCCCGGAACGGCAGGCGTCGTCGGCGCGGTCGCGACGTTTCGCATGGGGAAAGGCCTCGGCCTCGAGGCTTGAGCCACGGGCCGTGGTAGCTTCATGACGTCATCCAAACGCCGCATCGGCGTGATCGGCACTTTCGTCTGGGACGTGATCTACGGCAGAGACGCTCGCGCCGTACCCGTCGAGGAATGGGGCGGCATCAGCTACGCCATGGCCGGCCTGGATGCCGCGCTTCCCGACGACTGGGAGATTGTGCCCCTCATCAAGGTGGGCGACGACCTCGCTGCGCGAGCGCAGGCCTTTTTCCGGGCGTTGCGTCACGCCGCGCCCGATGCGGCACTGGTCGAGGTCGCGGCGCCGAATCAACGCGTCGAGCTGCGCTACCACACGGAGGATCGGCGTAGCGAATTTCTCAGCGGTGGTGTGCCGGGATGGTCGTGGGCCGGGCTCAAGCCATTGCTCGATCTCGCGCGTGTCGAGGCGCTCTACGTGAATTTCCTGAGCGGGTGGGAGCTGGATCTCCAGACGATGCTCCTGCTTCGCCAGTACTTTCGGGGCCCCATCTACTGTGACCTGCACATGAAGGTCATGGCCGTCCAGCCGAATGGGCTGCGCACACCGGAGCCGCTGCCTAACGTGGCCGACTGGTGCAGCTGCTTCGACCTTCTACAGGTCAACGAGGACGAGATGGCGATGATGGCGCCGGATCCGATGGCGCTATCCGCGACGGCGCTCGCGGCGGGCGTTTCGTGTCTCGTCGTGACGCTCGCGAAGCGAGGCGCGGTGTATTTTGCGGCGCCGGGTTTCGACGCGATCGGCGACCTCCCGCCGCGCGGCGGATTGTCGACGTCGCCGCGGGGCGGTACGGGACCGCTCGGAGCAGTGCGAACCGCGCTCGTACCCGGGGCGGCGACCCGCACCGGGGATCCCACAGGTTGCGGGGACGTGTGGGGTGCAACGTATTTTTCTCGCCTCATTGCGGGCGACCGACTGATCGACGCGCTCACCGCCGCGCATCGTGCGGCGGCGCGCAATGTCGAGCACCGGGGAGCAACCGGACTCGCAAACTTTCTTCGCGGAGAGCTGAGCCTCAGGTGACGACCGTCGTCAACGTACCACCCTCGCTGGACGATCATTCGTTCGACGAAGTCCTGCGCCAGTTGACGACTGTTTCGAGTGACACGAAAGTGCTCCTCGATGCGCGTCATGTTCGCTGGGCATCGCCGTTCGGTCTCACCGCATTGCTCACGCTCGCGCAGACGCGTGCCGAGATGCCGGCTCTCGCTGTTCCAGAGCTCGAGGAGACGGCGTCATACTGGGCCCGCGCCGGATTCTTTCGCCACGCGGAAGAGTTGTACGAGCTTCACGGCACCTATCCGAAGCGCGCAGGCGCCGCCGACAGCAATGTGCTGCTCGAGATCACCAGTGTCGCGAAGAGCGAGGATGTACACGATGTCGTCGGTCGGATACAACAAAAAGCGCAATTGATGCTTCGTGAGCTCAATCTCGATGCGAAGGCGACCGTCGGCTTCGCGATGACCCTGTCGGAGATCTGTCAGAACATCGTCGAACACGCAGGACGCGGCGGCTGGGTAATGGTGCAGACTTATCGATGGACGAAGCGGCTCGGCCGACGCGTCGTCGTCATCGCCGTCGCCGACGCGGGCGTCGGCTTTCGCCAGTCTCTCGAGAGCGCGCCGGGCAAGGAGCGGGGGGATCGATGGGACGATGGGGCAGCGCTGGAGGACGCCGTCATTCGTGGTGTAAGCCGGTTTCGTGATCCCGGTCGCGGACAAGGCCTCGCCGGCGTGCGACGCTATCTCGGTCGCTGGGACGGCAAGCTTGCCGTTCGCAGCGGTACGGCTCGCATCGCTATAGTTCCGAACTGGGACGACGACGTAGCACTGGCCAAGCACTTGCCTCCCTTCCCCGGCGCCCAGGTTCAGGTCACGATTCCAGAGCGCGCACCAGTGCAATCCTCGCCGCACGCTTCTGCCCGAACCAAGCGATGATGAATCACATCGATCTCAGCTCGGTGTTACGACAGACCGTTGCGTGCGAGTTGTACTCGAATCTCGTGACGCGACCGACGGGAGCCGCCGTCCGCGATCAGATCGAGCGATTGCTCGTCGACGTGCGCGACCGCACACTGACGGTGATCGACTTCTCGCAGGTCTCGATGATCGATTTTTCCTGCGCCGACGAGGTGATCGCCAAGCTGCTGCTGCGTTACGAAGCCGACAATCCGCCACGCGAGGCGTACTTTCTCTTTCGCGGCGTGACCGAAGAGCACTGGGAGGCAATCGAGGCGGTGCTCGAACGACGAGGGCTCGCGCTGGTGCTCGAGCAGGCGGATGGGATTCACGTCGTCGGCACGCTGAGCGCCGATGAGCGTCGCGTCTGGGAGATGGCGCAGAAGATCGGCCGCGCGGCGTCGACGGAGTTGGCCGCGGCGCTGGACGCCCCGGCCCACGAGGTCGCGCAGGCGCTCGAGCAGCTCCGGCGACGCCGACTCGTTATGCGCGTCGGCGACGACTACGTGGTGGTGGGAGCGCATCGTGGCTGACGATACCCTCAATCGGCCCCTCCGCGTCGCGCGGCTCATGGCGACGAGTGCGCGGGATGCGGAGCGCGGACCGATGGTGTTCATGCATCCCGAGAATGCGCGTGAGCGTTTGCTCATCGACGGTGAGCTCGTGTGGGTGTACGGGCCGCGCCGGCACGAATTGGCGACCGTCCGCTTCGACGAGACGGTGCCCTTCGGCGACGTCGTGCTGCGGGACGTGGTCGGCGCGTCACCTTCCGAGATCGTACGCGTCATCAAACCAGACCTCGACAGCCGGGGGCGTCGCGGTGCCCTGGCGTAAGAGGGGCTAGGGGTTGGGGACTAGGGGCTAGAGCAGTGCCTGATGATAGCCGCTTGGTCCCAAGCCCTAGCCCCTAGCCCCTAGCCCCTTCCAACATGCCCAGCCGCCGACATCGCACGCTCGACCTCGCGACGCTCGCGCTGCACGCGGGCGACGACCAGCACGATGCCGATACGCCGGTCGTCTCGCCCATTTATCAATCGGTAAACTTCAATCAGGAAGTCGGGACCGCCGAGGGGTTGCGCTACCCTCGTTATGGCAATTCGCCGAACGCGGAGACCGTGCAGCGTCGGGTTGCCGCCCTCGAGGGTTCGGAGGCGGCAGTCCTGCTCGCCAGCGGACAAGGCGCAACGGCGTGCGCGCTGCTCGCGCTGCTGCGTCCCGGCGACCATCTCCTGGCGAGCGCGTGGATCTACGGCGGAACGCAACGCCTCTTCTCGCAGGAGTTCGCGACGCTCGGCATCGACGTCTCGCTCCTCGATCCCACCGAGACTCGCGTCTGGCGACGCAAGATGCGCAAGGAGACGCGCGCGATCTTTCTCGAGTCGCCGGTGAATCCCACGTGTCGCGTGCTCGACCTTCGCCCGGTGAGCCACTTCACACAGGAAGAAGGGATCGCGCTCGTCGTCGACTCGACATTTGCAAGCCCGGTGAATCTGCGACCGATCGAGCACGGCGCCGACGTCGTCATTCATTCGGCAACGAAGTATCTCAACGGCCACCACGACGTGTTAGGCGGCATCGTCTGTGGGACCGAGGCGTACATCGAAGAAGTCCGGCAGAAGATGACGCTCTGGGGCCAGGCGCCGGATCCGTTCGCCTCGTGGCTGCTCGAGCGCGGTCTCAAGACGCTCGACGTGCGTATTCGACGCCACAACGAGAACGCGATGCAGATCGCGCAGTGGTGCAGCGAACGCAAGGAAATCAAGCGCGTGCACTACCCAGGACTCCCATCACACCCTGATTACGAGGTCGCGCGCACGCTTCTTGATGGGTTCGGCGGCATGATGGCGCTCGAACTCTCTGGCGGAGCGCGCGCCGCCGAGCGGTTCGTGCGGAAGCTCAAGTTGTTCCGGCACGCCCCCAGTCTCGGCGGTGTGGACTCCCTCGTCTCGGAACCGCGTTTCACGTCACACGAGCACGTGGAGCCGGAACAGCGAGCGCGCGCCGGCGTGCCTGACGGATTTCTCCGTCTCAGCGTCGGCATCGAGTCGGCCGTAGACCTCATCGCCGATATCGAGCAGGCGCTTCGCTGAGTACTGCATGACGGAACTCGCACGACCAACTCTCGGAGATCGCAGGCGCACCGAGCGCCGTACGAATCAGAATCTCGCCGAGCTGACGCTGCCGGAGTTCCGGCGCATGCTAGTGACGACGACGCTGTTCGTCATCGTCCTCGTGCTGTTCCTCTGGATGGTGCGCACCGTCATTATCGCGACCATCCTTGGCGTCGTGGTCGCCGTGTATCTGCGGCCGGTGTACCTGCGGATCCTCAAGGGCATTCCGAACAAGTCGGCGTCGGCGACGATCACGCTGCTCATTCTGATCGTTCCCGTCATCGCGTTGCTGATCTACAGCTACATGGAAGTCGCCGATGTCGCGACGTACGTCGACGCGCATCGAACCGAGATCGCCGGGAAGATCGATGCCGCGCTGCACCGTCTTCCGTTCATGCAGAACGCGAACACGGGCGAATCAGTCGAACGTTGGGTCGTCATCGCGTCGAACTACGGCACGAGCATACCTAACGCGATTCGCGCCGCACTCGGCACCTTCGCGATTGCCGCGACGATTTTCGTGTTTACGGCGTTCTACTTCATGATCGACGCCGAACGCATTGCCGCCTACCTGCGAAGCAAGATCGCACCGCGGTATCAGGAGCTGATGGCGTCGCTCGAGGAAAACGTGCGGGGCGTACTGTACGGCGCGATCTATTCGACTTTTCTGACACAGGCGATCAAGTCAGTAATCATTCTCTTGATGAACCTGGCCTTTCACGTTCCACTGGCCGGTGTCCTCGCGATTCTGTCTTTCATCATTGGCTTCTTCCCGATCGTCGGCTCGTGGAGCGTGTATGTTCCCGTCGCGTGCTGGCTGGCCATCTTCCGCGACGCCCCGGGCCAGGCGGTCGTCATGCTGTTGATCGGATTCTTCGTGAACACGATCTACATTTCGACCTTCCTCCGACCCAAGATCGCCGCCGAGCGATCGAAGGTCCTGAACTTCTACTGGATGTTGGTGGGTCTTGTGACGGGCGTGTATACGTTCGGGCTGGTGGGGATTCTACTGGGCCCAATCGTGATTGGCCTGCTCAAGGCCATCCTCGATACAATCACGACGAGCGCCAATTGGCGACTGTTGGACGCGGATGGTGACGGTCTTACCGACGATGCGTCTGACAGTATGCCATGATTCGCTTCACCAAAGTCACCAAGGAATACCCACGCCTCGGCGCGGCGCTGAGCAACGCTTCATTCAGCGTGGCCAAGGGCGAGTTCGTGTTCCTCACCGGGCCGAGCGGCGCCGGGAAGAGCACGATTCTCAAGCTCATCTACATGGAAGAGCGCCCGACGAGCGGTGAAGTTCGCGTCGGCGGCATGAGCTCGGTGACGATTCGACATCGGGAAGTCCCAAAGCTCCGTCGGCGGCTCGGGATCGTCTTCCAGGATTTCCGTCTGCTGGAAGATCGAACCGCGGAAGCCAACGTCGCCTTTGCGCTCGAGGTCACCGGCGCTCCGCGCTCGGCGATCGGAAACAAAGTCGCCCGCGTCCTGACGCAGGTTGGGTTGGCATCGAAGGCGACGTCCTATCCGCGACAGCTCTCGGGTGGTGAGCAACAGCGCGTCGCGATTGCACGTGCGCTCGTCAACGATCCTCTCTTGCTGGTCGCGGACGAGCCGACGGGCAATCTCGACGACCGCGCAACCCGCGGCGTGTTTCAGCTCCTTCGCGAGATCAACGCCAGTGGAACGGCCGTCATCATGGCGACCCACAATCTCGAGCTGATTCGCCGCTCCGACTGCCGTACCATCGAGCTCAATCACGGTCAGATCGTGTTCGACTCTGCCGAAGCGGCGCAAGCCGCCATCGAGCGGTTCGCCGAATAACTACGCCCCGGACCTATGCCAGCAGCTCGCGACGCCTTCTCCGCCTTTCGGCGTGCCCCGCTTCTCAGCGCGTTGAGCATAACGACGATTGCGTTTTCACTCTTCGCCGTTGGTCTGTTCGGGCTTGTCGTGCTCAACATTCGTCAGGCGCTGGAGAAGCTCGAGGAGCGCGTCGAGATTCGGGCCTTCGTATCGGAGAAGACACCGGTCGAGCAGATCGCGCTCGCTGCGGGTGACGTCGCCAGATATCCAGAGGTGCAGAGCGTCGATCTCGTGACGCAGGAGCAAGCGCTCGAGCGCGCGCGGCGCGAGCTGGGTGAGTTCAAGGATGTGTTCGAAGCGGAGTTCTTGCCACCGTCGATCGACATCCGCCTGAAACCGGGATATCGCGATCCGGAATCGGTGAAGCAGGTCGCCGCTCGACTCAAAGCGTTGCCGATCGTCGACGACGTCCGGTTCGGCGAAGAGTGGATCGCGCAGCTTTACCGTTTGCGCAACATCGCCGGCGTCGCCGGCGTCGCGCTCGGGCTCGCGTTTGCCGCGGTCGCGGTGATCATCATCGGCTCGACGATCCGCATGGCGGTGCTCGCGCGCAGCCGCGAGATCTCGATCATGCGCCTCGTCGGAGCGACGGACGGCTACATCCGCCGGCCCTTTCTGATCGAAGGGTTCATGAAGGGGGTGCTTGGCGGTGCGCTGGCGTTGTGCCTAACGTGGCTCGCGATCTGGATCGTAGGCGCGTATCTCAACTTCCAGACCGTCTTCTTCGATCAAACGATCGCGATCGTCGGCCTGGCCGGCGGCGCGATGATGGGGTTCTTCGGGAGCGCCTTTTCGGTTGGCCGACATCTGCGGCGGGTGTAACCATGGGCGGAGCGCGAAGCGTTTGGCGTAGAGGGTTGCTCGGTGCCCTGGCGCTGACGATTGCTTCGGCTGCGCCGCTCCACGCGCAGGACAAGCTTCGCGCGCAGCGGGAAGAGCTCGATCGCATTCGCCAGGAGCGCGCCGACCTCGAGCGACGAATGCTCGAGTTGCGCGCGAGCGTCCACGACCTCTCGGAAGAAGTCGCCAACCTCAACGCGCGGCGCGAGGCGACCGAGCGTCTTGTCGCCGCACTCGATCGCCAGCTGGCGAGCATCAACAGCGACGTCGACGAGGCGTCGCAGAACATGATTCGCACCGAAACCGAGCTCGCCGACAAACGCGCGACCTTGAAGCTGCGACTCGTGGACATCTACAAGCGCGGCCCGCTGTTCACCGCCGAGGTCCTGCTGTCCGCGCAGTCGTTCGGCGAGCTCGTTGCCCGATACAAGTATCTGCATACGCTCGCGCTGCACGACCGCGCGCTCGTCGCGCGTGTCGAGGAGCTACGCGATCAGGTTGGCCGCGATCACGACCGGCTCGTTCACCTTCAGGAGGCGCTCGAGCAGAATCGCAACGATAAGCGCATGGAGGAGGACAACCTTCGCGGCCTGGAGCAGGAGCGCTCGTCGAAGCTGGCCGAGACACAGCTGAGTGCCCGTCGAACGGAGCAGAGTATCGATCGGCTGCGTCGAACCGAGGCGCAGATCGCCACGACGATCGCATCGCTCGAAGCGGACCGGCGGCGCACCGAGAACAGTCGTGGAGTTGCGTCAGCGCACAGCACGAGCTCGATCAAGACGAGCGATTACGGCCAGCTCGACTGGCCCGTTGACGGACCGCTCGTTTACTCGTACGGCAAGGCGCAGACGGCGAGCAATGCGACGATTCGCTGGAATGGCGTCGGCATTCGCGCTGCGGTCGGCACCGCGGTTCACTCGGTCGCCGACGGCACCGTCGTCAGCGTTGGTTCGTTAGGCACGTACGGCACCACGATCATCATCGAGCATGGCGGTGGGGATTATTCCATCTATGGCTCGCTCGCCCGCGCCGACGTGCGATTGCATGAAACCGTGACCAAGGGCCAGCAGATCGGCACGGTCGGCGTCTCCGATCCCGATTTACCTCCGCATCTTCATTTCGAGATCCGGCATGGCGGCCCGGCGGTCGATCCGGCGAGCTGGCTCCGCGGCGAGCGATAAACGAGAGATATGAACGTCACCAAGCGCTGTACGGTATGCGCCCGGTTTCGCGCGTACGAGGTCGAGGACCGTTACTGCGTCGTCTGCGGCCACGAGTCGCTCGAAGGTGAATGCGCCTGCGGCCGCCGCTACGACTACCTGCGCGACGAAGACGATGAGGTGACGCTGCACTGCCCTCGTTGCGGAAAAGTCCTGCGCGGACGTCAGAAAGAATACGATGCCTGAGCGGCCGCGGCCGCCAAAGAAGATCGTCCGAAAGAAGCCAGCGCCAACCAATCTCCTGCTCGGCGCGCACATCTCGATTGCCGGCGGCACGTCTCAAGCGCCGGCCCGCGCCAGAGCGATCGGCGCGACGGCGATGCAGATCTTCACGAAGATGGCCAGTCGTTGGGCGGAGCGCGCATGCGCCGACGACGAATGCATGGCCTTTCGCGCCGCGCTCGCGGACACGGATGTGCGCGCGACCGCGGCACATGATTCGTACTTGATAAACCTCGCGAGCCCGGACCCGACGCTGCGTCGTCGCTCGATCGAGTCGTTCGTTGCCGAGCTCGCGCGTTGCGAGGCACTCGGTCTCGACTACCTCGTCTCGCATCCGGGCAACTACATCGACGACCGGGCCAGCGGCATCCAACGCAACGCCGACGCGATTACCGAGTCGCTCGAGCGTGTGCCGGGCAGGACGGTGCTCTGCATGGAGCTCACGTCGGGTGCGGGGACGGCCATCGGATCCTCGTTCGAGGAGCTTGCGCAACTCATCGAACGCGTAGTACCGAACGGTCGCGAGCGTATGGGAGTTTGCGTCGACACATGCCACGCCTACTCAGCCGGCTATGATCTCGTTCGCGACTTCGACAACGTCTGGCGGCGCTTTGCCGACATCGTCGGGATGCCGCGCCTTCGAGTGATGCACCTCAACGACTCGAAGACCCCCTTCGCGTCGCGCCGCGACCGACACGAACTGATCGGCGAAGGATCGCTCGGCGCAAAACCGTTTCGTCGCATTATGACCGATGAGCGTTTCGTCGCCGTTCCGAAGCTGATCGAAACGCCGAAACTCGACGACGCAACGAAGACGGACTCGCGGATGCTCGCGCGCCTGCGGCGCTACGCGTCGGCACCATTGACCAAGTCCTAACCCTCTTTCCCTCTCACGGTTAGCGGGTCCATTCTGCTATTGTTCTTGTCTGCCCCTATGACAAAGAAACAAGACGCACTCGACTACCACTCGCGCGGCCGACCCGGAAAAATCGCCGTCGTCCCGACGAAGCCGCTGACGAATCAGCGGGACCTCTCGCTCGCCTACTCGCCTGGTGTCGCCGAGCCCTGCCTCGAGATCAAGCGCGACGCGGACCTCGCTTACTCGTACACCGCGAAGGGCAACCTCGTCGCCGTCGTCACCAACGGTACCGCCGTCCTCGGCCTCGGCAATATCGGCGCGCTCGCCGGCAAGCCCGTGATGGAAGGCAAGGGCAATCTCTTCAAGCAATTCGCGGACATCGACGTCTTCGACATCGAAGTCGGTTCGGAGAACGCGGACGACGTCATCAAGTTTTGTCAGCTGCTCGAGCCAACGGTCGGCGGTATCAATCTCGAGGACATTCGCGCTCCGGATTGTTTCTACATCGAGGAAACGCTCCGCAAGACGATGCGGATTCCCGTGTTTCACGATGATCAACACGGGACGGCAATCATCTCCGGTGCGGCACTGCTCAACGCGCTCGAGATCGTCGAGAAAGCGATCGAAGATGTGATCGTCGTTTTCTCGGGTGCAGGAGCCGCGGCCATCTCCACCGCCGAACACTATGTCCGGCTTGGCGTGAAGCGTGAGCATATACTCATGTGTGACCGGCAGGGCGTGATCTACAAGGGCCGCACCGGCGACATGGATCCGTACAAGGCGCGCTTCCAGGTGCAAACCAGGGCGCGCACGATCGCCGACGCACTCGAGGGCGCCGACGTCTTCGTCGGATTGTCCGTCGCCGGCGCGGTCACCGGCGAAATGATCGCGAAGATGGCGCCGAAGCCGATCGTGTTCGCGTTGGCCAATCCCGTACCGGAAATTCTGCCTGACGAGGTCCGCGCGGTTCGCGACGACGCGATCATTGCCACGGGCCGGAGCGACTACCCGAACCAGGTCAACAACGTCCTCGGCTTTCCATTCATCTTCCGCGGCGCGCTCGACGTACGCGCGACCGAGATCAACGAGGAGATGAAGATGGCAGCGACACGCGCGCTCGCGTTGCTCGCGAAGCAGGACGTGCCCGACAGCGTCGCATCGCTCTACGGATTGCGCCAAGTACAATTCGGTCCGGATTACCTGATTCCCTTTCCATTTGACCCGCGTGTCCTGCTCTGGATCGCGCCGGCGGTCGCGTGGGCGGCCGTTGCCAGCGGTGCAGCGAACGACTTCGTCGAGCTCGACGCGTACCGCGAACGCCTCGAGGCGCGACTCGGCCGCGCGCGCGGCGTCATGCGCGGCGTGATCAATCGCGCGAGCTCGAATCCGAAGCGCGTCGTGTATCCCGAAGGTGAGGAGCCGAAGATCATACGAGCCGCTCAGATTGTGGTCGATGAGGGCATTGCCGAGCCCATACTGCTCGGGAACCGTGCCGCCATCGAGCGCGCGGCGTCGCAGATGAGCATTTCGCTGGACGACATCGTGATCGAGGATCCGTCGAGCTCACCATTGCGCGAAGCGTACGCGCACTTCATGTGGGCGAGGCGTCAGCGAAAAGGAATGAGCCTCGAAGAGGCTCGCCGTCGTCTCTACAACGGCAATTACTTTGGATCGTGCATGGTCGCTCGGGGCGATGCGGATGCCTTGCTCTCCGGCGTCAACCTGCACTATCCCGAGACGATCCGGCCAGCACTCGAGGTCGTGGGAGCCCATCCCAAATCGGGTCTCGTGAGCGGCATGTACATGCTCGTGTTCGAGAAGCACGTGGTATTCTGCGCCGACACGACGGTGAACATCGATCCGACGGCCGAGCAGTTGGCGCAGATCGCATACGCCGCCAGCCGGGTGACACGGAACTTCGGGATCGAGCCACGGATTTCAATGCTCTCGTTCTCGAATTTCGGCTCCGTGCGTCACCCCGAGGCAGAGAAAGTGGCCCGAGCAGTTCAGTTACTGCGGCAGCGCGACCCGTCGTTGATCGTGGATGGAGAGATGCAGGCGGACACGGCTCTCGATACCGAGATTCTTCAGCGCGACTATCCATTCAGCGCGCTCAAGTCCCAGGCGAACGTCCTGATCTTTCCGAACCTGAGCGCCGGCAACATCGCATACAAGTTGCTGGATCACCTGGGTGGGGCAACGGCGATCGGACCTATCCTCGTCGGAATGAGCCGCCCCGTGCACGTACTCGAGCGCGGAGCCGATGTCCAGGACATCGTCAACATGACCGCGGTTGCGGTCGTCGACGCGCAGGGCCGCACACAGCCAGCGGAGCCAGCAGCGGCGCGTACCACGCCGGCGAACGGCATCGCGCCGACAGTCTACTCGAGGTTATGACCCATATGGCAACACAGACGCAACCGCAGCAGGAAGCAGCAGACATTCAAGGACGAGTCGGGTTGGAGGCCCAGGGACTCGAGCCTAACGGCGAGGTCCATTGGAACCTCGTTGCCGCGGTGCTGATCCAGAATGCGGCGCGGCGCGCCGAGGGTGATTTCGCCGAAATGGGACCTTTTGTCGCCATTACTTCACCCCACACCGGGCGGTCTCCGAACGACAAGTTTGTCGTGCGTGAGCCACAGTCGGAACGGGATGTCGACTGGGGCAAGGTGAACCAGCCGATGGCGCCAGAGAAGTTCGAGACACTGCTCGCCGACGTGCGCGCCTATCTGAATGGTCGCGAGGAGCTCTTCGTTCAGGACCTCTACTGCGGGGCTGATCCGAAGTATCGGCTATCGGTTCGCTATGTCTCGCCGAGCGCGTGGCACATGGCGTTCGTCCGGAACATGTTCATTCGGCCGAACGTCGCCGAACTGGCCACCTTCGATCCGAACTTCACCGTGCTTCACGCGCCGGAGTTCCAGGCCGACCCGACGAAACACGGCACGCGCTCCAGCACGTTCATCATTCTGAATCTCGCAAAGCGGATGATCCTCATTGGCGGCACGCGCTACGCCGGTGAGTTGAAGAAGGCCATGTTCACCGTGATGAATTACTACCTGCCTAAGCAGGGCGTTCTGTCGATGCACTGCTCGGCAAACGTCGGCAAGGCGGGAGACTGCGCGCTGTTCTTCGGCCTGTCCGGCACCGGCAAGACGACGTTGTCGGCCGATCCGGAGCGGTCCCTCATCGGCGACGACGAGCATGGATGGTCGACCGAAGGAACGTTCAATTTTGAAGGCGGCTGCTACGCGAAGGTGATCAATTTGTCGGCCGACAACGAGCCAGACATTTATCGTACCACGCAAATGTTCGGCACGATCCTCGAGAATGTGGTCCTCGATCCAATCACGAGAAAGGTGAAATTCGAGGATCAATCGATCACGGAGAATACCCGCGCATCGTATCCGCTACACTACATCCCGCATTTCGTACCTAACGGGCGCGCGGGACATCCGAAGAATATCGTCTTCCTCACGGCAGACGCATACGGCGTTCTCCCACCGGTCGCGAAGCTCACGCGCGATCAGGCGATGTACTACTTCCTCTCTGGCTACACCGCGAAGGTCGCGGGCACGGAGCGTGGGGTGAAGGAACCTCAGGCAACATTCTCGTCGTGCTTTGGCGCGGTCTTTCTCGTTTGGCACCCCTGGACGTATGCGGAGATGCTCGGGCGGCTCATCGAGGAACATCATGCCGACGTCTGGCTCGTCAACACGGGGTGGACGGGCGGCGCGTACGGCGTCGGCACGCGGATGAAGCTCTCGCACACACGGAAAATGGTGCACGCGCTGTTGCGCGGCGATCTCGCGAGCGCGAAGACGATGGTCGATCCAACGTTCGGGCTTGCCGTCCCAACGGAGATCACCGACGTCCCGAAATCGATCCTGCAACCGCGCCAGACCTGGAACGACGGCGCGGCATACGATGCTCAGGCAAAGAAGCTCGCTGGCATGTTCCAGGAGAACTTCAAGAAGTTTGAATCGTTTGTCAGCGAAGCGGTTCGCAGTGCAGGTCCCCGGGTCTGAGCGTTCGGCCCTATGCCAGAATTGGGTTCGTTCATGACAGATCTCGGGAAAGCGGCCGAGCTTGAGGCTCGAGAGGTGTGGGACGCGAATTGTGCGAAGGGGGCGAATCCAAGCGTGCGCACGAAAGCGATGATCGCGCAAGCCCATGATTGTGAATGGCTGGAGGATTGAGAACCTCGCGCCCGGTTCGTCGCCTTCACCAAGAAGGATCTCGCGAGAGGAGTGCCCGCTCGACAGCGCTGCAAGGCCAGTCGATTGGATTCGCTTCAGATTGGCGTCATTGGCGTCCAAAGATCTTGATCTCTTTTCGCCGCACCGCCGGCGCGGAATGTGTGCGACCTCGGTTTACGCTCTGAATTTTGATTTATGCACCAAAGCCGCTCGCTGATGGCGCGTGAGATGCCCGAGCGACAAATGGAGATCATCCGCGATCCGTTGTGGAACAATATCGCCGTCGACACGTTGGCGATGCGACTCGTCGATACGCCGGCATTCCAGCGTCTCCGCTACGTGCGTCAGTTGGGCCTCGCGTTTCTCGTCTATCCCGGCGCCACGCACACCCGATTCGAGCACGCGCTCGGCACATATCATCTCGCTCGACGCGCGCTGGCGCTCCTCGATGAGCGAGGCGCCCTCGCGGGCATCTCGAAGGTCGATTGCTCCACCGTCCGCGTCGCCGCGCTGTTGCACGACATCGGTCACTATCCCTTCTCCCATGCGCTCGAGGAGATCGGCGCGCTGCATCACGAGGAGGTTGCGCGGCCGCTGATCACGAGCGGCGCCGTTGCCGACGCGCTGAGCGGCGCGATGAGTGACGACACCCCCGATCAGATCATGGCGCTCATTCGCGGCGCCAGCGCGAGTCCCTTGCAGCGTCTCATCTCGGGCTCACTCGATCTCGACAAGCTCGATTACCTGCGACGCGATGCCTTTATGTGCGGCGTGCCATACGGCGAGATCGACGTCGATCGTCTCTTGAATTCACTCACGGTGGTGCAGGCAGACGACGGCGCGGAGATCGGCATCGTCGAGAAGGGGCTCTCGGCACTCGAATCGCTGCTCTTCGCCCGGTACCAGATGTACCGCAATGTGTACTGGCATCACGCGGTGCGAAGCGCGACGGCGATGTACAAGCGCCTCGTCGAAGATGCCGTGAACGCCGGCTCGCTCGACGCGGCGACCCTGGCCGGCTTCACCGATGAGGGTTTGCTACACGATCTGGCACGGCGAGCACCGAGCCCGTTGCTCGTCGCCTTGCGTGAGCGCCGGCTCTTCAAACGCGCCTTCCAGTGTCCCGCCGGCGACCTGGCGCCCGAGGCAGCCGAGTGGATCGCGGATGATCGAACGCTCACTCGGCGCGTCGAGGATGCGGTTGCCGCAGAGCTCGGGCTGAACCGGGGGGAGCTCCTGCTCGACTATCCCACCAAGACACAGATGCTGGGTCTGGACATCCCGGTGCAACGGCGCAACGGCGACGTATTTCGCCTCACGACGCACGGCGAAGGGGCGATCAACCTGCCGAAGCTTGCCGAGGAATTCTATCGGTCCGCGCGATGGTTACGCGTGTTCACCCGTCGTCCCGTTCAACTGCGTCGCGACCAGGTCCTCGGAATAGTCACGCGCTCGCGTGACGACGTGTGTTCATCTCTCGATCACGGTCGATCGCTACTCCTGTCATCCTGAGGAGCCCTTCGCTCCTCAGGATGATGGAGACGGCCTAACGCTTCGGCGCAAAAGTCAAGGTCGGTCGCGGCGATGGCTGGATGAGCTTTAATGATTTGACGCCGCCATTGGCCATCTCGTACTCGACGAAGAATCCCGCCGGCACATTGTTCCCCGTCATGCGGAATCGCGTCGGCGAGTCTGCGAGAAGGGTGTACACCGGCTGACCCGGCACCGTCAGCTTCAACTCGCCGTCGTACGTCACGTCAATCGCGAGCGCCGGCGTCTCGGAGACGAACTTCCCCGTGAGCCTGCCGGCCTCGTTCGCCGCAAGTACGATCTTCCGCGACGTGTCGGCGGCCTCGGGACGGCGGCTGAAAGTACCGATCCCCTCGAAGTCGACGCTCTTGACCTTGCCGTCAGCGCCTAACGCGAACGTCACGAAGCTGGGACCCACCGCACGGTTGGTCCACTTTGCGCGGAACGTGTCGTAGTGCCAGTGCTCGAGCTCTCCGTCGAATGCCGTGCCATACGACATCTTGAGCACGCCATTCGCGAACCGAACGTTCGCGTCGCCGTACATGCTGTCGCTGTACACACCGACGTACTGGTCGAGCGAGAGTGACGGTTTGGTGTTCACCGCGCGCTGAGCGAGACGCTTTTGTTCGGCCTCCTTGGCTTGCGCACGCAACTTATCGTACTGCTTGAGGAATTCACCGTTCCAGTCACGTGCCGGCTCGCTGAGCAGTGCGTCGAACATGCGGTACATCGCAATCGCCGGCACCGGCGACCCATTCGCGTTCGTGAGGATCACCATGCCCAGCTTCTCCTCCGGCATCAGCGCGACCATCGCGCTCATTCCATCGATGTTGCCGCCGTGCTGATCGAGCTCGCGTCCTCGATAATCCTGGAGGAACCAGCCCATCCCGTACGCCTCGAGATGCGTGTACGGATTGATCTGCTTCGAGTCCGCGCCGACGGGGATCGTCATCTGTGACGTGTGCGTCTCGCCGAGCGCGGACGGGCTGACGAGCGACTTGCCGTTGACGCTGCCTTGCGCGAGCTGAAAGCGAACCCACTTGATCATGTCCGCCACGTTCGAGTTGATCGCGCCAGCCGGTCCAATATTGTCGATGTTGTGCCACGGCACGACGATCAACGTGTCGTTGACCTCGACGTGCGGCGTCGCGACGTTCGTCTTGCCGGCAAGGTCGCGGACCGACGTGTTGCTCTCCGTCATGCCTAACGGCATGAAGATCCGCTCGCGCACCAGCTCGTCCCACGATTTGCCGGCGGCGTGCGCGACGGCCTGTCCGGCGGCCAGGTACATGATGTTCTGGTAGCCGAAGTGGGAACGAACGCTCCAGGTCGGCTTCAGGAAACGCACCCGGCGCAGGATCTCGTCGCGATCGTAATCCGTGGCGTACCACATCAAGTCGCCGCGCTCGAGGCCACTCCGGTGCGTGAGCAGATCGCGCAGCGTGAGCTCGCGCGTGACGTACGGATCGAAGAGCTGCAAGCCGGGCAGGTACTTCGTCGCGGCATCGTCCCAGTGCATCTTGCCCTGATCGACCATCATGGCGGCGAGCGTCGCGGTGAACGCCTTCGAGCTCGACCCGATCGCGAAGAGCGTATGCTCATCCACCGGCTGTGTCGTTCCCATCGTGCGCGTGCCGTAACCCTTCATCAGCACGATCGAGTCGTTCCTGACGACCGCGATCGCGAGGCCTGGCACGTTCCAGTCCTGCATCGCCTTTGCGATGTACTGGTCGAATCCCGCGAGCGAGGGCTTCGGGGCAGGTTTTTGTGCGAGTGCCGGCGTGACACACGTCAGCGCGGCAAGGGCGAAGGCCGTGCGCAGTGCAGAGCGACGCATTTGCATTGGGGACCTCGGGAGGGGAATCGAACGCAGCGCGGCCAATATCGCGCTTCGCACGGCGACGCGAAAGCTACCTTCCTAGCGCGCTTCCTGTTCCAGCGGCCGTTCGCGTCCTCTCGCTTCAGCGAGCTTGCGGGCGATGCCGCGATAGAACGCCGCGTCGTCGCGCCGGCCTTCCTCGTCGAGACTCAGGGCGGCGCGCTCGAGCGCGTAGAGAATGTTTCCAAGGTACAGCGCGGCAATGCTCGCGACCGTCTCGTCCGTCATGACACCCGCGGCTGGGTGGCCATCGGCCCAGTCGGCGTATCAGTGCGCGCGCCATCGACGTCGGTAATCTCGACGACGATCGCCGTTATGTTGTCGAGTCCACCGCGGCCGTTCGCCTCGGAGATCAATGCGTGCACCTTGCGATCCGGTGTTGCCCGCGAGATGAGCAGTGTCTGAAGACGGCGATCGTCCACCATTCCGGTGAGGCCGTCGCTCGCGACGAGGAACACGTCGCCGAGCTTTACCTCACCGCGGTACACGTCGGGTTCCACCTCGGGGCTCGCGCCGACGCAGCGCGTGATCACGTTGCTGTACGGGTGATAGCGCGCCTGCTCCGGCGTGAGGAACCCGGCGTCGACCTGCTCCTGTACGTACGAGTGATCCTTCGTGAGCTGGATGAGGGCTCCATCGCGAAGGAGGTAGACGCGCGAGTCGCCAACCTGGCCGATGAGATACCGGCGTCCGGCGATGAGCAGCACGGACACCGTCGTACCCATCCCCTGCTTGTCGACCTCCGTCAGCGTTCGGTCATGGATCTTCCGATTCGCGTTCTTGAGAGCATCGGTGATCAGCCGATCGACACCATTGGTCTCGAGATCGCGAATTTCAAGGAGATCCCGCCGCACGATTTGTACGGCCATTTCGCTCGCGACCTCGCCCGCAGCGTGGCCGCCCATGCCATCCGCAACGATGAAGAGGCCGCGCTTGTCGTCCGTCTCCGCCGCGAAATTGTCTTCGTTGCCGGAGCGGATCATCCCGACATCGGTCCGAGCAGCGTGAAGCAGACGCACTATCAACTCGTCAGCTCTTCAAGAGGTAGAAAGCAACAGCGACGGCGGCGATCACGATGATAACCCACTTCCACGCGAAACCTCCACCTGTCGCACGCTCGGGCGCCGCGACAGGCGCTGGCTTCGCCGGCGCGGTCGCTCGCGGTTGACGCGGTGGGATCTTGCTCCGATCGATCGGCGTCGACGCAATCGCGCGCGTGCTCTTCGCGGCCGGCACCGGCACATCGGCGGCCCGGAACGTCAGCTTCACTCCGCCAAAGCGTACATCCGGCGCACCGTCGAGCCGCCGCTCGTGCGTGAGTCGCGAGCCACCCACATATGTACCATTCGTCGAGCTCAGATCGATGAGATACCAACCATCCTCTCGACGCTGCAGCTTCGCGTGGATATCCGACACGCTGTCGTCGTCGATGACGACGTCGTTGTGCGTGCCCCGACCGACGTGCGCGAGCGGCACGCGCACCTCAAAGCGCTTCCCGCGTGACACGCCCTCGTTGATGACCTCGAGGATGGCCAGCACCGGTCGAGAATCGGCAGCTGCCGGCGCTGCCAGCCCTGCCGGTGACGGCTGTGCGGCAGCAGCAGCCGGCGCGGGCTCGGGCGCGGGTGCATCGGGCACCGCGGAAACACGAAGCGTCGTGTCGGCGGGCGCTGCGGGCGCGACGGATGGCATCGGCCCCGCGGTGTCGTCGCTCGTCGACGATGGTTGCTTCGGACGCTCTGCACGTGCGCTCGTGGCAACTGGAGCGGGAGAAGCGGGCGCTTGCGAAGTCAGAGGCGTCGCCCCGGCCGGCATCGTCGCTGCCGGCATCGTTCCGGAAATGATCACGTCCGCGTAAAAACGAAATTCCTCGCCGCCAACGCGAACCACGTCCGATCGATTGAGCACTTGCGACTGCAGAACGCGTACGCCATTCACGTGCACGCCGTTCGTGCTGTGATCATGCAACAGATATCCGCGCTCGGACGGAACGATTTCGGCGTGCCGTCGCGAGACTTCGTTCTGCGCGACGACGACATCGGAGCTTGCGTCCCGCCCAATCGTGATCCCGCGCTCGGGCACGAGATACTCCTTTCCGTCGACGAGTGACACGAGACGTCCACCGGAGCCGATCGTCGCACGAGGCGCGCCGGGACGCTTTTCGAGGATGGACCGCACCTCGCTTTGCATCACGTGACGCGTTGTCCCGCCCTTGGTATCCTCCGCATAAAACAGCTCGCGCCCAGCGACCTCGATCTTGTCGCCGTGCATCAAGGGCGTGGGCTCGGCGCCGAGCGGAACACCGTTCACTTTCACGGCGGCATCGCCACTGCGCTGGATCACCGACTGACCCTCGGCGAGGTCGATCACCGCCTGCGTCCCAATGCGTTCATCGTCTGAGACCCGAATGTCGACGTCGGCACCGCCACCGAGTCGCGTCTTACCAGGCCCGAGCGTGTGTTGACTGTCATTGATTCGGAGGACCGGCATCGGTTACGCTGGCGCGGCGGACAGTCGCGCGCTGAGCGCGCGCGAACCCGGAAGCTCCTGCGAGCGCAGCGAGCAGGGGTCGGCAGAAACTACTCCAGCCCCCGCAACGCTCGCAAGCGGTGAAAAATGCGATAGTTGACGCGTTGCACGCGCGCAACGGACGATACGTGAACCGCTCACATTCCGCTGACGAGCGCGTCCCTGCCAGCTGTGCGCTCCCTCCCGCTGCCTCGTCCAACGGCCGCTCCGGTCTGCAATCGATACAGTCGCTCGTACAGACCACCTTTCGCCATCAACTGCCGATGCGTACCGCGTTCGCGCACTTGACCATGGTGAAGCACGAGGATCTCGTCTGCTCCCACGATCGTGCTCAGGCGATGCGCAATCGCGATTGTAGTGCGACCGCTCATCAGCACGGCGAGCGCGCTCTGAATCTCCGCCTCGATCTCGCTATCGACCGCGCTCGTCGCCTCATCGAGAATCAGCAGCGCCGGATCGGCGGCGATCGCGCGAGCGAATGAGAGAAGCTGTCGCTCCCCAACGCTGATCGACGCTCCCCGCTCGCCGAGCACGTGCGAGTATCCCTCCGGCAGGCGACGAATGATGCGATCGGCGCCCACACGCGAAGCCGCCGCGGTGACCTGCTCCTCACTCAATGGATTCGACAGACGAATGTTGCTCGTGATGTCACCGGCGAACAGGAAAATGTCCTGCTGTACATAGCCAATCAACGAGCGGAGCTCGTCGATGGGCATCTCACGAATGTCGACGCCGTTTACCGTGATGCGTCCGCGCTGCGGATCATAGAACCGCAGCAAGAGATTCACGATCGTGGTCTTCCCTGCCCCCGTGTGACCCACAAGCGCGAGCGTCTGTCCCGGTTCGGCCCGGAAGCTCACCCCTTTGAGCACCCACTCCGGCGACTGCTCACCTGTCGTCGTTCGCGCCACATGAGCGATGTCATACGCGAACCACACGTCGTGAAATTCGACGGTCACCTTCCGCGAGGTGAGGTGACGCGCTCCGTCCTTCGGCGTCAACGCGGACGTTCCGGCAGCGATTGGCGTGTCGATGAGCTTGAAAATGCGCTCGGACGCTGCCATCGCTTGCTGCAGCATGTTGTACTTATCGGAGAGATCCTGTAGCGGATCGAAGAAGCGCCGCACGAGTTGGAGAAACGCGGCAACCGTCCCCACCGTCAATGCGCCGATCTCTACACGTCGCGCGCCGGCAACGATCAAGCTCGCCAGTGCCACCGTCGTCAGGATTTCGATTGCGGGGAAATAGAGTGCATAGACGCGAATCGATTTGAGATGTGCGTCCAGATGGTCGCGATTCAGTCTGTCGAATCGCGCCGCCTCGTCTCGCTCGCGACTGAAGAGCTGGACGATTCGCATCCCCGTGATGTGTTCCTGCAGGTAAGCATTGATGCGCGCGAGACGCGTTCGAATCTCTCGATAGGCAGAGCGCACAGAGCGTTGGAAGATGCTCGACGTCATCCAGACGAACGGAATCACAGCAAACGACGCCAGCGCGAGTCGCCAATCGATAATGAGCATCAACACGCTGATCGCAACCAGCGTGAAGAGGTCGCCCATTCCCGAGACAACTCCTGCGGTAAAGAGGTCGTTCAGAGACTCGACATCGGACGTAACGCGCGTGATCAGTCGACCGACGGGATTTCGATCGAAGAACGCGACCGGCAGCTCCTGCAGATGCGCAAACAATTCGTGACGTAGATCGCGCATCACGCGCTGGCCAAGCAGACTCGTGAGCAGAGTCTCGCCGTACGAGGCGACGAATGAGAACGCGAGCGCGAGCGCAAAAAGGCCCGCCATTCGACCAGCGGCCGCGACATCGCGCGCGGGTAATGCGACGTCGATGACCCGTTGAGTCAGCATCGGCCCAACGAGTTGAAGCACGCCTTCGCCAGCGAGCAACGAGAGCGACCCCATGACGAGCCACCCGTAAGGCCGCGCGTAACGCAGGAGCCGGCGCATCAGCCGACCGTCGTAGGCTTTCCCGAGTGCGTCTTCCTCGTGGTATTCGGTTACGGGCGACGACATTGTCGTAAGGTAACGGCCCGGGCAGGCCGGTTTCGAGATGCTTCAGTCCGGCTTTACCGGCCGCGCAACGACCACTGTGGTACATCGGTTGCGTTTTTGGCGGGTGCGGTTCTACCCCCAATTTTTGGAGGAGACAGTATGGGTATCGTAGCGTGGATAGTTCTGGGCCTCATCGCCGGCGCAATTGCGAAGGCGATCATGCCGGGCAAAGATCCAGGCGGCGTCATCGTGACGATTCTCATCGGGATCGTAGGTGCGTTCCTTGGTGGGTTCCTCGGCAATCTGGTTACTGGAACCGGGTTGAATGGATTTTCATTGTGGAGCATTCTGCTCGCAGTACTCGGTGCGCTGTTGTTGCTGTGGATTTATCGAATGACAACCCGGGGCCGGCCGACGACACCTACCGTCTGACGCAAGGCCGCTCGTAGGACGTCACAGGGCCGGCGCGATGACGCGCCGGCCACTTTTTTTGTGCTTTATCGAGATGTTCTTCTCTGGACTTATAGCTTTGAGCCGACAGCTGACCTTCCTTTCGAAATGCCCCTCTGGCTCTATTGGCTCGTTCTCGGCCTCATCGCCGGGTCACTCGCGAAGTGGATTCTGCCGGGCCGAGATCCGGCCGGATGTCTGTTCACCATCCTCCTGGGAATCGGCGGCGCGTTGTTAGGCGGTCTTATCGGCTCGTATGTCGGCTGGGGAAAGGTCACCCAGGGCGAGCTCGATCTCCGTTCGATCGGTATTGCGACAGTCGGGGCCATCGTGGTGCTCATCATCGGCAGGATCCTGCGCGCCTTGACAAAGCGCACGTGACCGCGCCCTTCGGTTAACTTTCGCCCCATGAAGGACGCCATCGTCGTGCGGGGCGCGCGACAACACAATCTCAAAGGCTTCGATCTTCGAATTCCGCGACGGGCATTCACCGTCGTCACTGGCCCATCGGGCTCCGGGAAATCATCCCTCGCCTTTGACACCATCTACGCCGAGGGCCAGCGCCGATATGTCGAGTCGTTGTCCGCCTATGCGCGGCAATTCCTCGAGCGCATGGAGAAGCCGGACGTCGACTCCATAGATGGCCTCTCGCCGGCCGTTGCGATCGAGCAGAAGAATCCCACGAAGACGTCTCGATCGACGGTTGGAACGGCCACGGAGATTTACGACTACCTCCGCTTGCTCTGGGCGCGGATCGGACGCACGTATTGCCCGCTCTGCGGGCGCGAGATGAAGCCGGATAGGGTGCAGTCGGTTGCCGATGCCGTCGCCGAGCTCACCCCGGGCACTCGCTTCTCCGTTGCCTTTCCGCTTCGAATGTCGGACGAGGTGACGCACGAGGTCGTCGTCGACAACCTGCGCGCCGCCGGTTTTCTTCGACTCAGCATCGACGGGACCGTTAGGCATCTCGACGAGCTGGATGCACTGCCGATCGATGTGACCTTCGCGAAAGAAGTACTCGTCGTCGTCGATCGTCTCGCGGCTGGCGACGACGCACGCGGCCGACTCGTCGATGCCGTCGGGACAGCATTTCGCGAGGGCGACGGAGACTGCGTGATTCTCTTCAACGAGGCGGTGACGTCGCCGCGATTCCCACTTGCCGCCTCACGATGGCGCTTCACCGAGCGGTTCGAGTGCGCGAACGATGGGACGCGCGCACCCGCCCCGACGCCGCAGCTATTCTCGTTCAATAGTCCGCGCGGAGCATGCAAACGTTGTAACGGATTCGGCGCGACGCTCGAGTACGATGAGGCGCTCATCGTTCCCTATCCGGATCGTTCGCTGCGCGATGGCGCGATCGATCCGTGGCGCATGCCGCGTTATGACAATAAGCGTCGAGCACTTTCGGAATACGCAAAGCGCGAGCGCATACCGACCGATGTCTCCTGGCAGAAGCTCTCCGCGGCGCAGCGGCAGAAGCTGCTGCACGCGCGCGTACGCGGCTACAAGGGCATTTTCCCGTTTCTCGTCGATCTCGAGGAAAAGCGCTACAAGCAGTACATCCGCGTATTCCTCCGACAGTATCAGAGCGCTCGTGAATGCCCCGATTGCCACGGCGCCAAGCTGCAACCTGAATCGCTGCAGGTTCGAGTCAACGACCGCAGCATTGCCGAGGTGAGCGAACTGCCGGTCGACCGGCTGCTCGAGTGGATGTCGTCGGTCTCGTTGACGGCGTTCGAGCGCGAGGTTGCTGCCCACATCCTCAAGGAGGCGCGCGATCGCGTCCAGTTCCTGTGCGAGGTGGGACTCAATTACCTGACGCTCAATCGGGCGACGCGAACGTTGTCGGGCGGCGAATCGCAGCGCATCGGTCTCGCGAATTCCTTGGGATCGCAGCTCGTCGATACACTCTACGTGCTCGACGAGCCGTCGATTGGCCTGCACCCGCGCGACACCGAGCGTCTCCTCCGTCTCCTGCATCGTCTGCGCGACGCGGGCAATACGGTTCTTGTCGTCGAGCACGACCCGGAGACGATCCGCGCGGCCGATTTCATGGTGGAGCTGGGACCGGGCAGTGGCGAGCGTGGTGGACAGGTGGTCTTTGCCGGGCCGATGTCTCGCGTGGCCGAGAGCGCGCTCACCGGCGCGTACCTCACGGGACAGCGCGAGATCCCGCTCCCCGCTCGGCGTCGGCGCATCGGCCCCCGTTGGATCACCCTCACCGGCGCTCGCGAGCACAATCTCAAAGGCCTCGACGTCCGCATCCCGTTAGGCGCGGTAACGTGTGTGACGGGCGTCTCGGGTTCCGGAAAGAGTACGCTCGTGCACGACGTGCTGATGCGGGCGCTCGAGCTCCGCATTCACGGAGAACACAGCGCGAAACGGCATCTTGGCGAGGCTGTCGGTGCATTCGACACGATCACGGGTGTCGAGGCCCTCGACGACGTCGTGATGATCGATCAGAGCCCGATCGGCAAGTCACCGCGGTCCAATCCAGTCACGTACGTCAAGGCGTTCGACGAGATCCGGCGCATTTTTGCCGACGCGCCGCTCAGCCGCCAGCGCGGCTACACGGCGGGCACGTTCAGCTTCAACGTCGCCGGTGGCCGTTGCGAGACGTGTGAGGGCGCGGGCTATCTCGAGGTCGAGATGGTCTTCATGGCCGACGTGTACGTCCCGTGTGACGACTGCGGGGCCAGGCGATTCAAGCCCGAGGTTCTCGACGTGCGAGTGAACGGTCGCACGATCTTCGAGGTACTCGAGCTGACCGTCGACGAAGCAATTCGCTTCTTCCCACGCGAAGAGAAGCTCGGTCAGGCGCTGTGGCAGCTGCAGCAAGTCGGCCTCGGATATCTCCGGCTTGGTCAACCGGCAACGACGCTCTCCGGTGGCGAGGCCCAACGACTGAAGATCGCGCGCGAGTTGGCGCTCGCGAGTAAGAAGAGTGGTAAGAAGCTCTATATCATGGACGAGCCGACCACGGGGCTCCATCTCGAAGACATTCGCCGCCTTGCCCAGGTGTTCGATCGCCTCGTCGACGCGGGGCACACGCTGCTAATCATCGAGCACAACCTCGATGTCATCAAGTTGGCCGACTGGGTGATCGATCTCGGTCCGGAAGCGGGCGATCGCGGCGGCGAAGTGGTGGCGAGCGGGCGTCCGGAAGACGTCGCGCGCATGGAGCAGTCGCACACCGGACGCTGGCTTCGGACCGTGCTGCCCGGTGGCGACCGCCGCGCAGCGCCCCTCACTCTGGAGAGCGCCGTCCTCGTTTGACTTTGCGGGTCCCCTTCCTACCTTTGGTCGCGCCGAGAGCCGGTTTACGACCCGAAGAAGGGATGAACGCTTGCGGAGGCAACGCAGCTACGCTGGTCTTGTCGTCGCGATCGCTGCCGCCGGAATCGTCAGCGCTTTTGTCGCGTGCTCGGACTTCACGCCGCCAGGCGCCGCCGGTAGTTCCTCCACACTCTCCGTCAATCCGAAGACGGTCCACCTCAACGTCGGCGGCGACACGCAGCTCACAGCCATCGGTGCCTCGGGCGCAATCGTCTGGTCGTCGAACGACGACAGTATCGCAACGGTGAGCTTCGGGAAGGTCACCGCCGTGGCCAGTGGATCGGCGACGATCCGCGCGGTGAGCGGCACGAGTCAAGCAACGTCTCGCGTGACCGTTACGACGCCGGCGGCCGTCGCGCTGTCGACGACGAATCTCTTCTTCGACGGAGTCGCATCGGGAGTCATTCCCGATTCGCAGAGCGTTGACGTCACGAACGCCGGCCAGGATTCGCTGAGCGGACTCACCATCGACAGCGTGACCTACGGCGCCGCAGCGACCGGCTGGCTCGATGCGAGCCTAACGCAAACCACCGCGCCGGCGAAGTTGATCCTTCGCCCCAAGACGACCGCGCTCGTCGTCGGCTCGTACACCGCGAGCGTCTCGGTGTCGTCGCCCTTACTCGGCCTTCCACCGCAGCTCATCGCCGTGCGCTTCACGCTGATTCGGCCGGCAGCGATTTCTCTCTCGAGCACTACCGCGTCGTTCAGCCTGCAGCAAGGCGCGGCCTTACCGTCGCAGCAGTCGATCACCGTGAGCGACGGCGGCGACGCGCCGCTCACCGGTCTCTCGACGGGCACGATCGTCTACTCGTCAGGCGCCAGCGGTTGGCTCGATGCCAGTGTTGCGCCGAACGCGGCGCCGGCTTCGCTGTTGCTCCAGCCCAACACCTCGGGCCTGGCACCGGGAGACTACACTGCCACCGTACCGGTGACGTCGACGATCGCCGGAGTCGTCCCGGCCATGGTCACGGTCACCTACCACGTCACGGCGGCACCGCCTCCTCCGGTGATCGTCGTGAGTCCGCCGACCGCGACTTTCACCGCGGGCAAGAACTTTGGCTCGCTTCCAGTTCAACAATCGATCTCGATCACGAGCTCCGGCATCGGCACGGTGAGCGGATTGAGTGCAACGGCGAGCTACACGGGCCCGGTCACCAATTGGCTCGCTACGCTGACGTTCACCGGCAACGTCACGACAGCGCCGACGACGCTCAACGTGCAGCCGAACACCACCGGCCTGGCGGCGGGTGTGTACACCGCGACGATTCACCTCGCCTCGACGACGACGGGTGTCGTCGCGAAGGACATACCGGTCACGTACGTCATCGACGATCTCGTCCTCGACCAGTCGTCGATCCAGTTCCTCACAACCACGAGTACGCCGCCCGCGGCTCGAGTCGTGAGCGTCTCGAATGCGGGCAGTGGCAGCATCACGGGAGTGACCGCCACCGTCGCACTGCTCTCGGGTCGTGCCGACGCAAGCTGGTCCTGGTTGTCGGCGTCACTCGCGAGCACGGTGCCCCAATCACCGAGCGCGACTTCGCTCACGCTCACGGCCGGCCTTGCCGACTCGTTAGGTGACTTCACGGCGCTGGTGACCGTCGCCGCGCCGGGAATGGTCTCCAAGACGGTCAACGTCAGCTACCGTCGCCAGGCGACGATGGCGGGTGACGTATTGCCGATCCTGCAGATGCCGTCATGTTTCAATTGCCACTCGTCACCCACTGCGACCAACGTTAATATCGGCTTCGCGAACACTGACGAGGCGTACAGTTCTCTCCTCAACATCAACACCACCGGTAACGCCAATGGCCACACCTACGTCGTCGCCGGTGACTCGTTGAACAGCAACCTGTTCAAGCTGCTCAACGGCTTGGCGCCGACTGGCTATTTCAACATGCCGTTCCCGTGTTCCAACAACAATGCGTCTTGTATAAATTCTCAACTTCGAACGCGAATCTATATCTGGATTCAACAGGGGGCGCTCAAGCCGTGAGCGCCGCACGAACCGTCGATGCCCGATAGCCCGAGCCAATCGACCCCGCGAGCCGTAGCGACTGCGTACGTCGACGACGTCGCCTGGCGCGCCGTCGTCGATGCGACCCAGGGCGCGTACGAGGTCCTCGCGGAGCTTGCGCGCGACAGCGAGGGGGCTGTCGCGTTCATCGGCCGGCCGCTCGCCGGGGGCGAGCTGCTCGTTCTCAAGCTCGAGCCCGAGGCGCCTGACGAGACAGGCGTTCGCCACTACTCGCTGTTCGAGCTGAAGAAGCTCGACGATGCGGTTCCCGCGCCACACATCAACTGTCCCGTCTGCGCCGCGCTCGTCGGTGCGTGGCGTCCTCGATGTCCGGCCTGCGGTGTCATTATCGCCGCGGGCAGCGACGGCCCGGTTGGAACCGATGTGCTGCTCGCGTTCTATCGGTTCGTGTCCAGCCGGCACGATGTAATCGGCGAGCTCGCCACCGAAGGCGCCGGCCCGCCCGCCTACCTCGTTCGTGCCCGCGACGGCACCCAGCACTCCCTGGTACGTCTCGCGTTAGGCGGCACGGCTGGTGCGGGAGCGATGCGTTACGTCGTCGACGTCTTGCCGCTCGTCGGAGCCGCGGGCGGCGCTCCGGGCGCACCGACGCGTCTCACCCTCGATCTCGCGGCGTCGACTTCCGCGGTCGCTGTGCCGGCGGCGACGTCGGGCGGCGAGCGCACCTGCCCACAATGCGGCGCGCGCTTTGGGGCAGGCACGCTCTTCTGCCCACTCGACGGCGCCAGTCTTCGACCAGTCACCTCTGGCGCGGACCTCATCGGCCAGCTCATCGACGATCGCTACTATATCGAGCAGCGGCTCGGCGAGGGAGGAATGGGCGAGGTGTACGTCGCCCACCAGGTGCGCACGGGACGCAAGTGCGCGCTCAAGCTCATGCACCTGTCGATGACGCAGGATCCGGACGCTGTCGGTCGATTCCGTCGTGAGGCGTCGAGCGCGTGCGCGATCTCTCATCCGCATGTCGCGACCATTTTCGACTCGGGCGAGACCACCGATCGCCGCCCCTACTTCGCTATGGAATTCGTCGATGGCCGATCGCTCTCGCAGGCGATCCGGGACGAAGGCCGGCTGGATACGTGGCGCGCGACGGACATCGCGCGGCAAATCGCGCTCGGCCTCGCTGCGGCGCACGATCTCGACATCGTCCACCGCGATCTCAAGCCGGAGAACGTCATGCTTGGCGCCGCGCGCGGCGGCATGGACTATGTGAAGCTGGTCGACTTCGGCATCGCCAAGCCGACGACGACCGTGGCGGGGAACACGATAACCCGCACCGGTTTCATACTCGGCACTCCGGCGTACATGAGCCCAGAGCAGCTCTGCGCGGACAAGCTCGATGGCCGGAGCGATCTCTACTCGTTGGGGTGCGTGCTTTATGAAATGCTCACTGGCGAAACGCCGTTTGGCGGGAGCAGCCTCGAGAAGTTGATGATGCACCGCCTCACCGAGGATCCGCCGCACCCGCGGACACTCAATGAGCAAATACCGCCGCTTCTCGACGAGATCGTGACACGCCTGCTCGCGCGCTCAGCGGATGATCGCTATCCAGACGCCCACGCGGCCGCCGAGGTACTCGGCGCGGCACAGGATACGCTGGAGGGTCCGCGTCCGACGACCGGCGTCGGCGGGCGTGGTGGGCCGTTAGGCATGCGGACGCCCACCCCGAAGCCCCGCCCGACGCCGGTCGGAAGCGTCGCGGTCACCGCGGGGAATCGTCCGCCGCGCCGCTCGCGCGACAACGTTCCACCCGCGCCGCTCTCCCCGGCAATCCCCTTCCGAACGCCAGCGTTCGGCGTTCCGCGCGTCAGCGACGCAACCCTCGAGCGGCTGACTGCCGCTCGCCGGAATCGCCTGCGCGTCATTACCGGAGCAGCAGCGGTCGTTCTCGTCGCCGGCGGTGCGTTCGCGGCATGGCGCCTAACGGCTCACACCGCGGCGCCAGTTCAGCCACCGGCTCCCGTTGCTCGAGACTCCGTGAGGAGCGCGCTGCCCCCCGCGCGCGACACGCAGTCGGTGCCAGCCGCCGTGGCCGAACAGGTGAAGTCGCCCGGGCGCCGCACCGACACGGCGCGTGCTCCGAAGTCAACGGCAAAACCACCCGCTGCGATCGTCACCCACTCCGACCCGACGGCCTCTCAGGCAGTGACGCAGGCTCCAGCGACGACGGTCGCACCGGTCACGCCGTCGATCACGACCACCACGCCTCCGCGGGACACAAAGCCACTCGAGGTCGCTCCCCTGCCCGCTGCGGCGGCACCAGTCAACGATGCCAAGGCACGCGCCGACGCGGCGGAGGCGCAGCGCGCCGAAGTCGCCCGCGCTCGGGAGTCGATCGACTCATACGTGCGCGCCATTGGCGCAAAGCAGCTCGAGACGCTGCAGCAGCTCTTCCCGAGCATGAATCGGCAGACGCGCGACGGCTACGACGCGTTCTTCAACAGCGTCTCCGATCTCTCGACGCAGCTCATCGGGACGCCGGACGTCAGCCTGCACGGTGCAACGGCCGACGCCCAATTCGTGGCCGAGATGAAGTACCGCGATCCGTCGCGTGGCAACGTGAGCCAACGCACCTCGTACCGCGCAAAGCTCCAGCGCACGGATCGGGGATGGATCATCGTCAGTCTCGGCGCGGCGCAGTGACGGTTTAGAAGTTCCTCTCCAGTCCGACCGTCCACGTTGCCTTCGGCCGCATTCCTCCCTCGGAGATGGGGAAGAGGACGTTGCCGACAAAAATGAAGCCGGCGCCGACCAATAGCTTCCCTCCCATCGACGCCCCGACGATGTCGTCCCTTCCACTGGGAATGTTGGTTCGCGGCACGACGGTCCCGTCGATGAATACCGCGGGCTTCGGCAGCGTCAGCTTGTCGGTGCCCACCGGCCATTCCCCAACGACGTCGGCGGCGAGCGTGAACGGCGCCGCGATCAGCGCGTCGAAGCCGACGGCCGAGAGTATCCCGGAATTCTGATCGACGCCGGAGCGATACAGATATCCGATGTCGGCGTGCGGCGTGAATTGCTTCAGCGTGAGGGACGTGATGAACCAGCTGACCACCGACGTTTTGCCGGTCCCGAGCAAATCCTCCTTCTTGCCCGTCGGCAGACGCACATCGGCGAGAAACGCTGCACCGCCGATCGGCGATTGAACGAGATTGAACTTTGCTCGTATGGACACGTCGCCGATGCCGCTCTGCATTGCCGAGCCACGCGCCGTATCGACGAGCTGCGGGTCGGTCGCCGTCCCCTTCCAGTAGTGATTGATCGCGCTCGTTGCCGGTACGATCGTTCCGATGCTTGTCCCGCTCACCGACAAATTCACGAACGGAATCGCAAAGCCGATGTCCACGTTGTTCGTGATCCCCCATGTTGCCGATAGCGCAAACACCGAAACGCTCGCCTGCAGCGACGTGGCGACGTGAATGGTGTCGAGCTCGATAATCGGATCGCCCAGTCCCGGGGGCGGCACGTCCTGGTGCGTGAGAGTCATCTGCAGGTTGGTGAGCGGAACACCTCGCAGGGAAGCGAATGAGCTCTCGGTGTACTTCCCGCTGATGACGAGTCGTCCGCGGCCGAGGGTCTGTGAGCGCTCGCCAAAGATCGGACCAGTCGATTGGGCGGTCGCCGTGGGCAGGCCGGCGGCGTCGAAGACGAACGTCGTGCCGCTACTCGTCGCGCCAAGCGGTACGTTGGCGACGCTGTTGGTAATCGCATCATTCAGAAAGTCGACGACCACCTCGCCGACGGCCTCCGCATCAGGATTGTAGTGTGTCCCGTGGAAGCCTGTCGACAGCGAGAGGCATATCAGCGAGCTGCACGTCCCGAAATGGAATATCTCGCGCACCTTTGAGCGCACGTCGTCTTGTGCCCGGGCGGAAGAAACGACGACTACGACCGCAACGAGGGCCTGCAGCAGCTTCGCCATACGCGCGCCTCGGGAAAGCTCGGAGGGTGTCCAGGAGGGACCGCACAATCTCCGGGCTCCAAGCGATCTCGGCAAGACCCTGAACGAAATTTGATGTGCGGTTCTCGTGTCGTCGGGCAACGTCGTTAGGCGTCGTCGGAGCCCGGTGTTGCCAGGTCCGGCTTGGTAAATTGGGATTCGTTCGGCTAGATTGGGTGGTCTATTCCCCGATAGCTCAGTTGGTAGAGCGCTCGACTGTTAATCGAGTGGTCGTAGGTTCGAGTCCTACTCGGGGAGCTGTCATGAACGGCCAAGGTGCGACGCACCTTGGCCGTTTGCTTTGGCACCTGGATTTGAGTTGCGCGGCGGGATGCCCTTTATTTCCCGCGACACCGCTCAGAGGACCATGCCGAGCACCAACGCAATGAAGTCAGACCGAAAAGCGAAAGGTCAGGGCGCTTCACGCCAGAAGGATGACGCGCCCTGGATCGGCGTCATCATGGGCAGCAAGTCGGACCTCAAGTACTTGCAGCCGGCAGTCGACTTACTGACCGAGCTCCGCGTTCCCCACGAGGTGCGGATCGTCTCCGCGCATCGCACACCGGATTGGATGTTCGAGTACGCTTCCACGGCCGAATCGCGAGGCCTCGAAGTGATCATTGCGGCCGCAGGCGGCGCGGCGCATTTGCCGGGCATGGTCGCAGCCAAGACGATCCTGCCCGTACTTGGCGTGCCCGTTCCAGCGACGCTGCTCAACGGACTCGACTCGCTGCTTTCGATTGTCCAGATGCCCAAGGGCGTGCCCGTCGGTACGCTGGCGATCGGCGAGCCAGGAGCCGCGAACGCCGCGTTGCTCGCGGTGTCGATCGTATCGACAACGCGTCCCGAGCTCCGCGAGCGGTTGCGCGCATGGCGCGCTCAGCGCAGCGCGGAGGTCCTGGAGGCGCGCGACATCGTCCGAGGCGGCGGAAGCGGATGACGCCGACCATCCTTCCCGGCGCGACGATCGGCATTCTCGGCGGCGGACAACTCGGCCGCATGACCGCGATGGCAGCGCGCACACTTGGATATGATGTGCACGTGCTCGACCCGGATCCGGAGTGCGCCGCGAAAGCCGTGGTGGATCGTCTCGTCACGGCGCGTTTCGATGACGCAGGCGCAGCGGCCGATCTCGCGCAGCATTGCGATGTGGTGACGCTCGAGATCGAGCAGATCTCGACCGCGAGTCTCGACGCCGCGGCTCGCCACGCACCAGTTCGTCCGTCGTCGAAGTTGTTAGGCATCGTGCAGGATCGCGCGCTGCAGAAACGGTGGTTGACTGACGCGGGATTCCCCGTTGGCCCGTATGCCGAAGTCGCCGACGCTGATTCCGTTCGACGCACGGTGAGCAAACTCGGAGCGCTGGTCGTCAAAGCGACACGCGGCGGTTACGACGGTCGCAGCCAGGTCCGCGTCGGCGGCGTTGCCGACTCCAGCACGGCGTGGGCAAGCCTGGTTGGACCGTCCGGCGGTGCGCGACACGCCGTCGCGGAGCAAGCGCTCGATCTCGAGTCGGAGCTCTCGGCGATGATCGCGCGGTCACCCAACGGCGAAACCGCCGTGTATCCGCCCGCACTCAACTATCACGAGCGGCAGGTCCTGTCATGGTCCGTGATCCCGGCACCCCTGCCGGCCGACCTCGTGAAGCGCGCGACATCGCTCGCGCGCGGCATCGCCGACGCCGCCGGCCTCGAGGGCCTCCTCGCGGTTGAGATGTTTCTCACCACGAGTGGTCAGCTATTCGTGAATGAGCTCGCGCCGCGACCGCACAATTCCTTTCACGAAACGGAGCTGGCCTGCCCGACGAGCCAGTTCGAACAGCTCGTTCGCGCCGTGTGCAACTTGCCACTCGGCGATACGTCCATCGTTCGCCCTGCGGCGATCGTGAATCTCTTCGGCGATCTCTGGACTGACGGCGTTCCACGCTTCGACGCCGCGCTCGCCGAACCGATGACACGACTCCATCTCTACGGCAAGCGCGTTGCCCGGCCTGGGCGCAAGATGGGCCACATCTCCGCCTACGGCGACACCGCAGACGCCGCCTTATCGCGTGCACACGCCGCCGTGGCTCGACTCACCGCGGCAAGGAACGTTGGATGAACGTCCTCGTGCTCAATGCCGGCTCGTCGACCCTCAAGTTCCAACTCGTTCGCACGGATCAGGAACGCATGGCGGCGGGCACGGACGAGCGGTTGGCGCGCGGGCAGTACGATCGCATCGGTGGCGAGACGATCTACGCCGTGACGACCAAGGACGGTGCGACCTTTCGCGGCACGGCGCCGCTCCGCGACCACCGCGCGGCAATTGAGCATCTTCTCACGTGGCTCGCGAGCGATTCGTCCGGCGTTCCGATTTCGAGCATTGCGGAGATCGAGGCCGTCGGCCATCGCGTCACACACGGTGGCGAGCGTTTCTGGCGGTCGGTCCGCATCGACGACGACGTCGTAGACGGAATCGAAGAGACCATCGAGCTCGCTCCGCTGCACAATCCGAACAACCTCAAGGGCATCCAGGCGGCGCGCGCCGCGCTCGGTCCGGGTATCCCGCAGGTTGCCGTGTTCGACACGGCGTTCCACCACACGTTGCCGGATTGGGCCTATCTCTACGCGTTGCCCTATCAGTGGTATCGCCGCCATCGCATCCGACGCTACGGCTTTCACGGCACGTCGTACCGGTACGTCGCGTATCGATATCGTACGATCACCGGACGAAGTCGTGAGCAAACCAAGATCATCGCGCTGCATCTCGGCAACGGCTGCTCGGCCTGTGCGATCAACGCGGGCTCCTCGGTCGATACCTCGATGGGCTTTACTCCGCTCGAAGGCCTTGTGATGGGAACGCGATCCGGCGATCTCGATCCCGCGATTCTCGACCACGTCGCCTCGAAGGAAGGCTACTCCTCTCCGGAGATTGAGGGAATCCTCAACAAGCAATCCGGCCTTCTGGGCATATCCGGTCTCACCAACGACATGCGGGAACTGCTCGCCGAGGAAGCGGAGCACGGCGACCGCCGCGCACGGCTCGCGATCGACCTCTTCGCCTACCGCGCACGGAAGTACATCGGCAGCTACCTGGCGGCGATGAATGGCGCGGACGCTTTGATCTTTGCCGGCGGCGTCGGCGAGAACGCGAGCACCGTGCGCGCGCGAATCTGCGACGGGCTCCAGTGGATGGGGATCGTCATCGACCCGGAGCGGAACGCCGCCACGATCGACGGCAAGGAAGGCCGCATCGACGCCGGGGAGTCGCGCGTCGAAGTCTGGGTCATCCCGACCGATGAGGAATTGCTCATCGCCCGCGACGCGGTCCGGGTCGTTCTCGGCATCGAGCATCCGAGTTGACCTCTGCCATGCAGATCGCCGACTTCACTCTCGAGCGATACTTCGCGCGCTGGGAATTCAACGTCCGCCATGTGCTTTGCGCGTCCGATCTCGAGGCGCTTTCGCTCCAGGAGCTCCTCGCGCTCGCCGATCCGCCGGCTCGCGCTCTCTGGGACGGTCTCCGCCTTGGCTACACCGAGTCCCTCGGCCATCCCGTGCTGCGCGCCGAGATCGCGCGTCTGTATGCGACGGCCACCTCGGAAGACGTGATCACTTTCGTCGGCGCCGAGGAAGCGATCTTCCTCGCGATGCATGCGCTGCTCACCGCGGGCGATCACGCCGTGGTTCTCTGGCCTGCCTATCAGTCGCTCTACGAAGTCGCGCGCTCCATCGGCGCGTCGGTGAGCCTGGTCGCGCTCGAACCGCATTCCTGGGCGTTCGACCCGGACGCTGTACTCGACGCCCTTGAACCCAATACGCGCCTCGCGGTCGTCAACTTTCCCCACAGCCCAACGGGCGCGCTGGCGTCGTCCGACGCCTTCGAGTACCTAACGACGCAGCTCGAGCAACGCGGCATCGCGCTCTTCTCCGACGAAGTGTATCGGGGTCTCGAGTTCGACGTAGCACAACGGTTGCCGGCCGCCGTCGATGTTGGAAGTAAAACACTCAGCCTGGGCGTCCTCTCCAAGACCTATGCGCTCGCGGGTCTCCGCATTGGATGGATCGTAACGCACGATGCCATGCTGCGCGATCGCCTTGCGCGGCTGAAGGACTACACGACCATCTGTGGAAGTGCGCCCAGCGAGATTCTCGCAATCATCGCGCTGCGCGCCCGTGAGCGCGTGGTCGCGCGGAGCCGGTCGATCATCGGCGCCAATCTTCCACTCCTCGATGCGTTCTTCGATCGGCACGCCGAGCGATTCTCCTGGGTGCGGCCGCTGGCAGGTAGCGTCGCCTTTCCTCGTCTGCGAACCGATGCCGCTGGCGCGATCGACCGCTTCTGCGACGAGCTGGTCGAGCGCGAGGGCGTCCTGCTCCTCCCTGGCTCCCGCTTCGCGCACCCCGGTAATCACTTTCGCATCGGCTTCGGACGTGCCGATATGCCAGCGGCGCTGGAGCGATTGGAGGAGTTCGTCCTTCGCAGTTGAGCGAGGCCCATCGCTCTCGGACTCGACGATGGCGCCCTCGGCCGTTCGGCACTTCCCTTGCGACAGGAGGATTACTCCATGGCCGGTCAGGCATCGTTATTGGAGTAATCGTGAGCACTTCGACAACCAATCGTTCGTCCGCCGTCGAGCAAGTCACCGAAGCAATGCTCGCAGGCGCTCTGTTCGGCTACGCAGCGGAGCAACGCGGCCGAAGGGCCGTCAGCGCGCGGGTCGTTGGATCGGCGCTGCTCCTCGCCGCCTTTGCTCCTTCGCTTGTCCGTCGGCTCCTGCGTGCAGGCGCCGCACGTCGGCGCGTCCATCTGCGCACCACGCTCGAGCTCGACAGACCAGTTCACGAAGTCTTTGAGTTCTGCCGCGACTTCGAGAACTTCCCGCGCGTCATTCAGTCGCTCCACAACGTCACCGATTTTCAGGACGGACGCTCGCGATGGGAAGTCATGTCTCCAGGAGGGGAGATTCTCTCCTGGGATGCGCAAGTGACCAAGTACGTGCCTAACGTCGTTCTTGCCTGGCAGTCGCTTCCCGGCTCTATCGTCGATTGCAACGGTGTCATCCGCTTTGCGCCGACGCCGAATGGAGGCACCGAACTTCGGATCCAGATCCAATACGACCCACGACACACCGATTTGTCGGACGCCGTTCGCGCGCTCTTCGACGTGTCCCGAAAGAAGCAACTCGAGGCCGATCTCGCGCGGGCAAATTTCTACTTCACCACGCACGCGCGAATCCCCGAGTCGCGTTCGGAGGCCGAAGGCAACGAGGCCTCGACGATCGCCTAACGTCTGTCGTCGTCCCGTCCCGCACCGCCTAACGGGAAACCGATCTCAGCTCGGCGAAGGCTTTTCTCCCTGTGCCTGCGGCGCGGCGGCCCGGTCGGTGCTTCGCCGGCCCCATTGCCGACGATCCGCGATCGGCGTCACACCAGTCTCCGGCGTCGTCGCCGTGTGGAGTTCGAACAACCGGAATGGCGGTCGGTCCGGATACGCTGCCTTCAGCACCGGATGCGCGACATTGTAAACCGGAATCCCCTTCGACGTCTTCCCCTCGGGCCGGCCCTTGTGCGCGTGACCGTGAAACACCGCCGTCACGTCGAAGCGCGTCAGTGGCTCCTCGAGACGACTCGAGCCGAGATACGAATAGATCTCGAGTGGCTCGCCTTCCACCGTCTCGCGGATGGGAGCGTAATGCAGTATTGCGATGCGATGCTCCGTATGTAATCGCGCAAGCGCCGATTCCAGCTTGAGCGCTTCGTTCACCGCTTCATGCACGAACTGCTTGATGATCGGCTCGCCCCAGGCGCCGAGCGCAGCGCGGCCGAAGCCTCCACAGAATCCGCGCACGCCGGCGAATCCCACACCGTGCGTCTCGAACGTGTCTCCGTCGAGCATCTTCACACCGGCGTCCGAGAGGATCTTCACAAGCTCCACTTCCTCGCCCGACTCATAATCGTGATTGCCGAGCACTGCGACGATGGGCACCTGCACGGTCGTCGTCAGGTCGCGCGCCAGAACCTTTGCTTCCTCCGCGAGCCCGTAATCCGTGAGATCGCCTGCGAGCACGAGCACGTCCGCGCTCTCGGTGATTTGCGCGAACAGCGGCTGCAACGCGCCGTGCGAATCCTTCGAGTAGTGGATGTCGCTCACTGCCGCCACTCGCACTACGTCCGGCCCCATTGCCATTTTCGTCCTCTCTCACGTTCGGCTACTGCCGTTACCGACAGATTCGGGCCAGCAGATCAACTCCGTGTCGTCTAGCCTCGGAATTGCACTTCACTCCGGTACATGGCTTATCAACTGACCTTCGACGATCCGGGACGCGACACCAATACGTTCTATCGCCGCACGCTGCACGTGCTGAGCGATGCGCGAGTTCCCTTTCTCGTCGGCGGCTCGCACGCCATTCTGCACTACACCGGCATCATTCGCGAAACGAAGGATTTTGATCTCTTCGTCCGTCGCGCCGATGTTGAAAAAGCTCTCGAGTCACTCGCGCTCGCCGGTTACTGGACGCAAGTCACGTTTCCGCATTGGCTCGCCAAAGCCAGACAGGGGACGGATCACGTCGATCTCGTGTTCAGCTCCGGCAATGGCGTCTGCCGCGTCGACGATGGCTGGTTCGATCACGCCATCGAGGCTGAGGTGCTCGGGATGCCGGTGAAGATCGCACCAGTCGAGGAGCTGCTGTGGCAGAAATCGTTCGTCATGGAGCGCGAGCGGTACGACGGCGCTGACATCATGCACCTCCTGCGCACGTGCGCGGAAACGATCGATTGGGCGCGTCTGATGCAACGCTTCGAGCAGCACTGGCAGATGTTCTTGCTCAACCTCTTGCTGTTTGGTTTCGTGTACCCGTCCGAGCGACATCGCGTTCCGCCTCACGTCCTCGGCGAGTTGCTCTCGCGATTCCAGGCGGAGATCGACAGTCCGGCGACGGAAGACCGCGTCTGCCGCGGCACGCTCCTTTCCCGGGCCCAGTATCTCCTCGATATCGGCCAGTACGGATATCAGGATGCTCGTATCGCCCCACGTGGCAACATGAGCGCCGAAGATTGCGTGTACTGGACCTGGGCGATCGAGAACGTGGACTGAGCGACGATATTCCAACCGTCGGCGCGGTTCCGGTGTCTTACTCGACGTTGGTGCTGCATAACTCACCCCACGTCGAGAGCCATGCTCGCCATTCGATCGGTACTACATACCACACTCGGCACAGGCATCGCCGTCGCGGCACTCACCTCCGCGCTCGCCGCGCAAACGGAACGCCGTACACTCTCGGGCGACCGCGTCGCGATCTACAATCTCGCGGGTAAGCTTCGCGTCGAATCGGCAAGCGGGTCCGACGTGGTCGTCGAGATCACGCGCGGTGGGCGTGACGCGCGCGAGCTTCGCGTCGAACAAGGAACGATCGGCGATCGTGAGGCATTGCGCATCATCTATCCGGCGGATCGGGTGGTGTATCCAGAGCTTGGACGCTCGGATCACAGCACGGTCAGCGTTCGCGACGACGGAACGTGGGGCGACGAGAGCTCGCGGCGAAATCCGGATCGAGAGCGGAACCGGATCGAGATCAGCGCCGCCGGTTCCGGTTTGGAAGCCTGGGCGGACATCCGTGTACTCGTGCCGCACGGCCAACACATTGTCGTTCGCAATGCCGTGGGTGAAGCGCGCATAACGACCGTCGATGCGGATCTCTCCGTCGACGTGAACAACGCCACCGTCACCGCCGAGCGCACGCGCGGTCGACTCTCGCTCAACACGGGCTCCGGCAGCGTGTCGCTGACGGACGCGCAGGGCGACGTCAACCTCGACACGGGCTCGGGTTCCGTGACGATCGCCGGAATCAGAGGGCAAACGCTTCACATGGATACTGGGTCCGGATCCATTCAGGGGCGAGATATCGACGTCGATGATCTGAAGGCCGACGTTGGATCCGGCGGCGTGCGACTCGAGCGCGTTCGAGCGAGCAGCGTCGACGTCGACGCCGGGAGCGGCGGCACGGAGCTCGAGCTGCTGTCGACCGTCGATCGACTGAAGATCGATGCGGGGTCAGGCGGCGTTACCGTACGTCTCCCGGAATCACTGAACGCCAACGTCGACATCGAGACCGGCAGCGGCGGCATCGACACGGATTTCGCCGTTCAGGTCACGCGCTTCGAGAAGCGTCACATGGTCGGCAAGATCGGCGACGGCCGCGGCCAGATCCGGATCGAGAGCGGCTCCGGCAACGTCAGGCTCCTGAAGGGGTAATCAGAATCGGTTCTGCAGTTCGCACGGCCGTGCTGTGGGGGCGCGGTTGCTGCGGGCGACGCGTGAGAGGAGCGAAGTACTGCTTCTCTCACGTATCGTTTAATAGTCCCGACGTTCGCGCATAATCCGCGAGCTCGCCGCGCGACGTCAGCCCGAGCTTCGAAAAAATATTCGAGAGATGCGTGCTCACCGTACGGGAAGAGATGTCGAGCGCAGCACCGATCTCCTTGTTCGACTGACGATCCGCGACGAGCCGGACGATCTCGAGCTCGCGACCCGTTAGGCCCGCCGCTCCCTCTGCGTGTGACCGCACCGGCGGCCTCGCGCCAAGCTCGCGCAACTGCTCGCGCGTCGCCTTGAGCTCCGGCTCGGCACCGAGCCGCGCGAACACCTCGTGAGCGCGGCGCAGCTCGCGCGTCGCTCCCTCTCGGTCGCCCGTCTCGGCGAGCGCTCGCGCCAATTGCCGCCGCACGCGCGCCGCATCAGGGACATACGGAATTGCCTCCAGCTGCTCGGCCACCGTGCGCAGCATCTCGACCGATCGCGATTTGTTGCCCTGCAGCAGCTCGGCGAGCGCCACCGACGCATCGGCCCACGCGAGGCCGAGGCGATGGTCGAGACGTCCGGCGTCGCGCCGCAATCGTTGGCCCACACGCAGCGCGCGTCTCATGTCGCTCTTCCAGAGCGCCGCCTCGGCGATTACCGGCATCAGCCGATGCACCGCCCAGACGACGTACCCAGACGCATCGGCGATCTCGAGGCCGCGTTCGCCGGTGCGAATCGCCGTCTCGTAGTCCTGCATCGTGAGGTGATACGCAGCGCGGCCAGTGTGTGCAGGCACGATCGAATGCACGTCACCGCGAGCCGATTCTTCGCCCGCTCCGGAGAGTTCCCAGGCCTCGTCGACACACGCCTTGCCACCCTCCACGTTCCCGCGGCCAAAGTACAACAAGCCGAGCCACACCAGGAGTCGCGGAATCAGCGTACTCTGGCCTAACGAGCGCGCGACGGCGAGCGTGGCCTCGGCGAGCGTCACGGCCGTGTCCCACTCTCCAATACCGGCGTAGTACTCGATCGTGACTTCAGCCGTCCAGGCCCGCAACAGCGGAGATCGAAGCTCGTCGGCGAGGCGTTGCGCCTCGGCCAGATGATGCGCGATATCCTCGACGCTCGCGGTGAGCCCGCCGAGCATTGCCAGCGCCCAGTGCGCCGACCATTCGACGCCACGTTGGCCCGATTGCTCAGCGAGCACGATCGCTCGGGCGCCGTGTTTCCGCGCGAGCTGCGGTGGACCGGTCCACACGTAAAGGAGCAGCAGCGCGCGATGCACTCGGGCCAGAAGCGCGGCGTCGCCTAACCGCTCGGCGATGTCGAGGGCGAGGTGCACCACACGCTCGGACTCGTCACGCCGCCCGAGTCCCTGGAGACACATGCCCTTCGCGATGAGCGTGCGCGCTTCGACCGCCGGCTCTCCAGCGGCGATTGCGGCCGCGATGGCGGCGTCGTAATGCGAGAGGGCCTCCTCGTGACGGCCGCTCCAGTACGACACCATGCCCATGTTGCGGCGAATCGTTGCCAGCCGGGAGTGCAATCCGCGTTTCTCGGCGTCCTCGGCTGCTCGGCGCCAGAGCGTGAGCGCGGCGGGATACTCCCCGAGTCGCTGCCGCGCACGCGCGAGATCGTGCGCCACGGCGATCGATCGTTCGTCGTCGACGGCCCCCAGTCGCTCGAGCTGCTCCAGCGCGGCAGCGAGATAATCGGCTGCCTCACGATTGGCATGCTTCGCCATCGCGTCCATGCCCGCCGCATGGAGGTACTGGACGGCCTTTTCCGCGAGCCGTCGCGCATCGGCGCGCAGGTAGTGGAATGCCAGCTCGTTGACGTGTCCGTTCGCGGCGGCGCCATAGAACGCCTCGAGCGATTCGGCAACGACGGCATGCAGCGCGCGCGCACGGGCAAGTCCCAGCTCCGCGTAGAGCGCTTCCTGGAGCAGCGGATGAGTAAAGTCATACACAATCTCGCCGCTTTCCGCATGCTCGTCGATCACGCGGGCTGTCCGCAGCTCGTCCAGGGCAGTGAGCAGCGCATCCTGCGGAAGCTGACTCATAAAGGCGAGCGCATCGTGTGACGAGCGAGTGCCGATGACCGCAGCCAGATCCGCGAGCTGACGTGCCGGGGTAGAGAGCTGACCCAGCCGCGCGATGACGACGTCGTGAATCGTGCGCGGCAGCTTGAGGGCCTGGAGATCCTGAGCCGTGGGGGCACGCTCGCCGCCTGACGCCATCTCTTCCGCGAGCGCTTTCGCCGTTTCTTCGACGAAGAGCGGATTGCCGCGCGTGCGCTGGTGAATCAGTTCCGCCAACTCACGCGCTGCCGATTCGCCCAACAGCTGCTGGACGAGCTCGCGCGTCGACGCGATGTCCAACGGCGCCATGTGCATCGCCTGCGCGACACCCAGTTCGGCCAGCGACGACTCCATGCCCTTGAGCACGGACCGCGCGCTGCCGGAACGCGAATCCGCGTCGTTGTACGTCGCGACGATGAGAATCCGATCGTGCGCGATCTGGCGTGCGGTGAAATGCAAGAGCTCGAGCGAGGAGCTGTCGGCCCACTGCAGGTTGTCCAGGACGAGCAACAACGGTCGCTTCGCGGCAAAGCGAGATAAGAACTGTGTAAAGTTCCACAGGAGCCGCGCGCGGAGCTCCGACGGATCGCCACGCACACCGTTGCTTCGAAGCGGCTTGTCGCCCGTCGCCAGAGCGGGAAACAGCTGCACCAGCTCCGCGTTGCCACCGCGCGTCAATAGCGACAGCATCGACGGGTCGATTTGCCGAAGCAGCGGGAGCAGCGCGTCGGAGAACACGGCGTACGGCACTCCAGCCTCGACCGGGTATGCTCGTCCGACCGCTACGGAAAAACCACGCTTCGTCGCTTGCTCGGCAACGGCATTCGCCAGGCGCGTCTTTCCAATTCCGCTCTCGCCGGCGATGATGACCGTGCCGCCGCGTCCATCTTCTGCGTTCTGAACCGAACCAGCGAGCACTGCGAGTTCAGGGCCGCGCCCAGTGAGCGGAATCAGCTTCTCGGACGCGTGCCCACGCTTTATGCCGGGCGTCGTCGCCCCAGGTGGTGACGTGAGTCGATTCATGCGCTCGAATCTTCACCAACTGGCCCAACACTGCCAGAGCAGAAATCGCCGCGAGATCGATGCGATCCCGCTGGTGACTCAGCTTGCGGCTTGCGCCGGCACTCCGCCAAAGCGGCGTTCACGCGATTCGAATACACGCAGCGCCTCACGCAGTTCCTCCTCACCGAACTGCGGCCACATCGCTTGCGTGAAGTACAGCTCGGCGTACGCGCACTCCCAGAGCATGAAATCGCTGAGGCGCTGCTCGCCGCCGGTGCGAATCAGGAGATCGACGTCTCGCACGGGACGAGGATCGTGATGCACTTCGGAAAGCAGCTCGCCGAACTGCTCTTTCGTGAGGGACGCCATCTCGCCGCCAGCCCTAACGACCTGCTGTGCATAACGCTCGGCAGCGCGCAGGATCCCGTCTCGCGACGAATAATCGATCGCCACGCGAAGGTGCAGATTGCGACAGCGCGCGGTGAGTGCCTCGGCGTCGACGATGGCGGCACGCAGTGGCGCCGGCAGCCGGTCACGACGACCGACGATCGTCAGGCGCACGCCGTTCGCGAGGCAGCGCTTCGATTCGGTGTGCAGCGATCGTCGAAGCAACCGCATGAGCGCGGTGACCTCGGGCGTTGGACGACTCCAGTTGTCGGACGAGAACGCGTACAACGTGAGCGTCCCGATACCGGCGCGGACCGCCGCTTCGACGATCGTGCGCGCCATGCGCACGCCCGCGTGGTGGCCAGCCGTGCGCGGCAGTCCCCGCGCCGCGGCCCATCGGCCGTTGCCGTCCATGATGATTCCAACATGAATGCCCGACGTGGCAGAAAGCGTCACCGCTGAGTTCCGCGACATGTTATTTCGGATAGTAGACGCTCAGCGCTCGCGCGCGGCACGAATGAGTGCTTCCATGTGATCGAGGTACCGTTCGAACGCACGGCGTCCGGCGGCTGTGATTGAATACTCCGTTTTCGGCACGCGGTTCTCGAAAGACTTCGTGCAGGCGATGTAATTCGCCTCCTCCAGCTTCCTCGCATGCACGCTCAGGTTGCCGTCGGTCGTGGCCAGGAGCTTCTTGAGATCATTGAAGCTCACCGCGTCGGTGGCCGCGAGGGCGCTGAGAATTCCCAATCGGATGCGCTCGTGGATCAGACGATCGAGCGCCAGCGGGCCCTCGTTCTTCGCCTTGCCGCGCACCGTGCGCAATGGAGTCGGCGCCGCGGCGCGAGCCCTGCCATCGCCGCGCCGATGATCGCCTCCGTTCCCGCCACCAGCAGCCGCGGCGCCTTCGCCGCGGTCGTCCGGGACTGCGCCGTGCTTAGCCACCGTACCTCCGCGCGATCAAGGTTCCAAAAACAATGTGCAGGCCGCCAAAGCCCGCGACCATCAGCGCCGTCGCCCACGTCGCCGGCGCGAACAGCGCCCATGCACCAAGAAGCATGAATGCGGCGCCCATCACCGGAACAATCGACACCGAGTAGGTGCCTGCGGTGACAACCCCAGTGCCGTACAACAGCATCCAACTGCCCGGCAGCAGTGACTGGAGTCCCCGATTGACGAAGAGCGCGGTGAGCATCACGCCCACGAGCATCGGCGGCGAGAAGCTCAGTATGAGCTTGCGTACCGGCCCGGTAAGGAGCGGCATACTCGCCGCGCGGGCCTTGAATGTCATGAACAGAATTGCGATGCCGGCGGCGAGAGCGGCTTCCACCAGCCACGCGATCACCCACCCGGGGTAGGCCAATCGTGACGCGACGAGCGCGGCGACGATCGCCGTGCCGCCGATGACGACTTCGCCCCACCCTGAGACCGCCGTGAAGGTACCGGCTCGCTCCATCGTTTCGCGGATGTAGCGAAGATTGTCCATCGCGCGCTCTTGCATCTCCGGGGGAGTGGAGCGCGACGGGCGAAGCGGGATCACCGGCATGGGCTGAATGGTAGATGGTGACTGGAGCGCAAGCAAGTACTTTGTATTGCAAAGTTAGGACCCGCGCCGAAGGCTCCGTCTCTATCGCTCGGTAACTTAGCCCTGATCCTCGGTCGGGTCGGGCTTCGCCTGTTTCCGCTCCCGCAGCTCGCGAAGGGCTGGATTCACACCCTTGTTCGGGATCATCGGCTGGTCGTGCGGATTCGACTGCAGTTTCTGCTTCTGCTCCTCGATTACACCACGATCCTCGTGACCCTCGCCCCACTTGTAATCCGTCGCGCCAGATTCGGCTGGATCGATGCTGTGTTGATCGGGACGCTTTCCACCCATGGCCGCCTCACTGCAGGAGTCTGCGAGCCTCCATGTCAGGAAGCGTGCCCGCCTCGTGCAGCGCGCTCAGCGGTCGGAGACGCGGAACTTCGTCAATATCTCACGCACCTTGTCCAGGGGGATCGCCTCGGCGGTGTGTCCGCTCCCCGTCACCGTAGTCGCCCGGAAGAGCGAATTGTAAATCGCCTCCTCCGTCGCCTCGACGACACACTCGAAGAGTGCCGACATCTCCTCGTTCGCCAGCTCCTCGGTCGTTAGGCGTTGCGCGTTATAGGCGCGCCGCACTCTGCTGTTCGTCGAGAACGCCAGCACATAATCTCCGGATCCGTTCGCGGCAGACGAGCCGGTGCGACTCAGTCCCATGATCGCGCGCGCGGCGAGCCGGCGAAGGTTGCGATCGGAGAGCGGCGCATCGGTCGCGACAACCATCACGATCGATCCATCGCCTCGCTGCGTCGCCGACTGCACGTCGCGTTTGAAGGCGTACTGGCCCAGCTCGCGCCCCACAGGCGCGCCGAGTACCTGCAGAATTCCCCCGAAGTTGCTTTGTACGAGGACGCCCACAGTCCAACCGCCAAGCGCTGCGGGAAGTACTCGCGAGCTGGTGCCGATCCCTCCCTTCCAGCCGAACGCGATCGTGCCGGCGCCCGCGCCGACGCTCCCCTCGGCAACCGGGCCCGACGCTGCGGCGGCGAGCGCTGCACGAACCTCCTTTGCGCCGATTGGCCGCGTCCGAATTGCGTTCAGCGTCCCGTCATTCGTCTCGGCGACCACTGGATTGATCGAGCGCACATTCTCCATGCCGGGTTGCTCGAGCATCCATCCGACCAATGCGTCCGCCGCATTCCAGACGCACAGCGTGCATGTGAGCAGAATTGGTGTCTCCAATTCCCCAAGCTCGTTGAGCTGCGTTGCCCCAAGCAGCTTGCCGAATCCATTGCCGACGTAGAGTGCTGCCGGTACGCGATCGAGAAAGAGATTCCCCTCGTGAGGTAGGATTGCAGTGACGCCCGTGCGGACCGAGTCACCCTGTATCAGCGTAGCATGCCCCACCCGTACACCGGCAACATCGGTTATGGCGTTGTTGCGACCCGTAGGGAACACGCCGGGCTTCACGCCAAGATCGCGCGCCCGCGCGCGCTGACCGTGTGCGGTCGTGGCGAGCGCCGCGACAAGAACCAAGGTCAATGGAAGAAGGTGACTCATGAAGGTCTCCGGTCGACGCGCCAGTTCGCTTTACGCTGGTCGCAATGCCCTGCTCGATCTAATCTTCAGCTCGCACGCTGACACTAATCCGCATCAATGCCTCTTGTCGAATTCCACGGTCACGCGCGATTGCGCGAACAGCTCCGCGCCGCAACGAATCGTGGCACTCTGCCCGCCAGCCTGCTCTTTCACGGACAGCGCGGCGTCGGTAAGCAACGGCTCGCGCTGTGGTTGGGCCAGCTCCTGCTCTGCGCCGGAGATGAGCCCCGCCCCTGCGGAAAGTGTCAACAGTGCCGCTTCAGTCTCCAGCTCTCGCATCCAGATCTGCACTGGGTTTTTCCGCGGCCGCGACTGAAGGATAGTGATCCCTCGCTCGAAGACGTGCGCGACGACTATGCCGAGGCGATCGCCGAGCGGATGGTGGCGAATGGATTGTACGCACCGCCTTCGGGCAGCGACGGAATCTACGTCGCGACGGTTCGCGCCATCGTGAGATCTGCCGCGATCTCGCCGGCTCTCGCCAAACGCAAAGCCTTCGTCATCGGCGACGCCGAACGCATGGTGAGTCAGGAGGGATCCGATCAGGCCGCAAATGCGTTCCTCAAGTTGCTCGAGGAGCCGCCGGCGGATACGACGGTCATTCTCACGTCGTCGGAGCCGGGAGCGCTCCTCCCAACGATCCGATCGCGGGTCATCGCTGTTCGCGTAGCCGCCCTCTCGGATCGGGAGGTAACGGCATTCGTGACAGATCCGATCGTGAGCTCGCGCCTGAAAGCCGACAAGATCAAATCCTCGGAGGATGAGCTGGTGCATGCCGCGGCAGGAGCACCGGGGCGCATTCTGGCGGGCTCTCTCCTGCGCGACGCGGCGGCGCAGGCGCAACGACTGCTCGATGCCTGCACCTCCACGGAACGAGCGGCGGTATATCGCGCAGCGTTCGGCCAGGGGGCCTCACGCGCGCGCGGAGGCTTCACGGATTCCCTCAACGCGCTGGAGGTTTTGCTTCACGAGCGCGTTCGCTCTGCTGCCAGCGCGGGGAACGAATCGATGGCGAGCGGCGCCGCCAAGGCTCTCGAGCTCGTGGAACGAGCGAAGGAGCAGGCGACGAGCAACGTCAATCCGCAACTTCTCACGGCCGGTTTGCTGCGCGACATGGCAGCGCTCATGAGATGAAAAAGGAGAAGAAGGAGAAGAATCGGCTGTCGCACGTGGCGACATCGGGCGACGCAACGATGGTTGACGTCAGCAAAAAAGAGCTGACCGATCGCGTTGCCACAGCGAGAGGGTCGATCCGCATGCTGCCCACGACATTGGCCGCGATCGAAGCGAACTCGCTCAAGAAGGGAGATGTGCTTTCGGTCGCTCGGGTCGCAGGCATTCTCGCGGCGAAGCGCACACCGGAGCTCATTCCTCTCTGTCACCCGATTCCACTCACCGACGTGCAAATAGAAGTGCGAGCCGACCACGGCCTCCCGGGCATTATCGCCGAGGCAACTGCCCGCGCGACCTGGAAAACAGGGGTAGAAATGGAGGCGCTTATGGCCGTAACAGTCTGCCTACTCACAGTTTACGACATGGCCAAGGCTCTCGATCGGGGAATGGAGCTCGGCGATATATCGCTGGTACAAAAGTCAGGTGGCAAGCTGGGCGATTGGTCAAGGGGTTGATGGCATCACGGTTGCGACTTATCGTGAGTGCGTAGCGGGCAGTAGCGTTGTATTCAACCTGTTGCCAGTAGACAACTTATGCGCAATCTCCGTGGTACGTACGTGCACCGTGGCGATGCCGCCCGGCGACGTAGGCGCCTCAAGCGATTCCTGTATGCATCGGCTGTCGTTGCGGTCGTGGCGGTCGTTCTCGCGGCTCGCCATCCCGATACAGCGAGCGCAGAGGTCGCGCTCCACTCCCCCACCTTCTCATTAGGGTTCGGCGGAGGAACGAAGGAACTGCGTGAGGCACTCGACTCGACCAAGGGCGAGATGGATCTCCTTCGCGCGCAGTACGAGCGCGCCGACAGGATCATCCATTTTTCCAGCCGGTTCGCGATCCCCGCGAACACGGCCATGCACATCCTCGATGAGTCGATGGCCGAAGGCATCGATCCCGAGCTCGCTTTCCGTCTCGTCAAGCTCGAGAGCGACTTCAATACCCGGGCAACGAGTTCAGTCGGCGCCATCGGACTTACTCAGATGATGCTCCCGACGGCTCGCTACTATGACAAGAGCATCACCAAGGAGAAGCTGTACGATCCCACGACCAATCTGCGGATCGGATTCCGGTATCTCCGTGGCCTGATCGGCCAGTATCACGGCGACGCGAAGCTCGCGCTGCTCGTCTACAATCGGGGCGAGGTCGCGGTGAATAACGCGCTCCACGCCGGCCTGGATCCGTCGAATGGGTACGACCGGATTCTCACGAAGGGCTACAAGGGCAAGGGCGTCGTCGAATAGCCCAGACGGTTGCACGGCGCGAACGACAGAGGGCGAGACCGACGGTGAGTCTCGCCCTCTTCTTTCTTCGTTATCGGCGCGGCGTTCCCGACTGTGCGACTCCTGATTTCGAGGGGGAGCGCCCCGAGCCGTGGGCATTCCGATGACCACCCGAAGAGCGGCGTGCCCGCCCAGACACGACTAGTGATTGACCGGGGAAGATGATCGAGCGCTTGAGACCATTCAGCGCCATGATCGATTTCACCGTTGTGTGGTAATGCTTCGCGATGAGTCCCAAGCTCTCCCCATGCCGCACGACGTGCGTGCGAGTGCCGCTCGAGTACCGCTCGATTGACGGGTCCGGCGCATCGGTTGCCGCGGCGGCAACTGCGGCACTTGGAATCAGAAGCACCTGCCCTGCCGCAAGACGACCAGTCTTTTTCGAGCGCTCAGCTTTTGGATTGAAGACCAGGATGTACTTCGTACGCAGATGATATCGCTCCGCCACCGTCTCGGGATAGTCTCCCTTCTTGGTCTCGACACGCCGAACACCGACGCGCTCAGACTCGGGAAGAGCCCGAAAGAGACTATCGAACGAGCCAGACGTGCCGACGGGAATGCGTACACGCAGTGAATCGCGCGGCGGCGTCATTCCGCGCAGCACCTGCGGGTTGAGCCGCACGATCTGTTCGACCGTCGCGCCCGTCGCTTTCGCTATTGCTGCCAGGGGACTCGCGGGTCCAACTCGCACCGAGTCGTAGACAAACGGCGAAAGCGTTCGAATCTCCAGGCCGTACCGGTGCGGCTCTTTGGCGATCAGCGCCGTGGCGATGAGCTGAGGTACGTACTCTCGCGTCTCGCGCGGCAGAAAATCCTTGTCGGCGAGAGCGAAGAAGCGATCATCACCCGTCGTCCCCTCGAGATCGTCGGCGTATCTCGTTAGGCCACGCGCGATACGCCCCGGCCCGCCGTTGTAAGCCGCTGCCGCAAGGTAGAGTGAGCCCAGTTGCTCCTTCAGGTCCTTGATGAATCCGACTGCGGCGGCGGTGGAACGTACAGGATCGCGCCGTTCGTCGACCCACCAGTCGACGCGCATTCCCATGTCCCGCGCGGTCGACGCCATGAACTGCCACATGCCAACGGCCGCGGCGCGCGAGTACGCATTGGGATCGAAACCGCTCTCGATGAGCGCCAGGTAGTACATATCCTCTGGCAAGCCACCAGCGCGCATCTTGGCGCGAATCATCGGCTCGTAGCGGCTGCCCTCTTCCAGTTGCGCGACGATGTGCTCGCGCGCGGAACCGCTGAATACGCGAAGATAGTGCTCCACGCGAGACGTAGTTTCGTACGAGTGGACATCCATGTCCCACGACGGACCCTCGCGACTCGATGAGTCCGCGGCGGTGGCCTTCCCCGTCGCAGTGCTGCTGTCGCCGAAAACCTCGGCGGCACGCTGACTCACCTCCGAGGCGCTCACCTTCGCGCTGTCCGTCGGCGCGGCCGCCGCCGTCCCTGACGGCTCGGCGCGAGCGACGACCGTGTCACCGGCTGGAGTTGGACTCGCGCTCGGCGCGCTGTGATTGGGCGCGGACGTCGCGGTTGGCGCGGGAGCCACGACGGGCGCCGGAGCGTGGGCGCAAGCAGCAAACAAGGCCGCCATCGACATCGATAAGACTTTTTTCACGATTCTCCTCTCACGCCACCGGCATCAGTAAGCGCCCTGCTCACGAACGAAAATGGCGCCCCGTCTTTCGGACGGCGCCTGCTCCCGCACTGTTCAGACTCTATCACACAGAGCGGCATCGGTCTACCTAACCGCCCTGATCGACTCGAGCTCTATGATGAGACAGCCCACGAGGGCAAAATGGATCACCGCGTCGCGAGGTAGTTCCCAAGTAATCGATTGGTCGCGTTCAGGACGGCCAGCGCGGCTCCGCGCGGCATGTCCTCATCGGCGAGGTAGCAACCGACGAGCCGCGTGCCAGCCGAGTCGCGCACCGCGATCGAGACGATCACGAGATTGGAGTCGAAGGCGCGGATGTGCTTCACGCCAATGAGCTCGAACGAGAGCGATCCCTCGGCGAATTCCTCGAGCGCTCGCAGCGCCGCTTCCGCCGCCATGCGCAGATCGCCGAGCGGGCTCGATTGTCCGGCGGAGCGTCCGAACCAGCGCTGCCCTTCGTACTCGAGCTCTACGTTGATCGAGACGTGACCCGAGGGCGAGCGCGAGAAGGAGAACTCGCTGAAGCGCAGTCGCTCCCGTCTGAACGAGCTCTGTGGGCCTGGCTCGGGTGCTCCGCCCGGGTCGGTCCTAGGAAGCGACATGAATGCGCGAGGTGAGAGGCAATTGGGAGTGTCTTCTCCACGTATGACACGAGCGACCATGTGAGTTGGCAACGACGTTCTCTGCTTGTAACCGCCGTCACGGAGGATCTATCTTGAGCGCATGTCTCTCCTCGCAGTAATCGCCATATCGAGCCAAATGTCGAGTGCGCTGGTGGTGGCGCGCGCAGCGACGATCGACGATTCCCTGCGGACGCGTGTCGAGCACCGCATTGCAGAAGTGCCCGGTGCGACGGTCGCGGTCGCGTTTCGCGACCTCACGCGTGCGGACACGCTCTACCTCGCCGCCGACGAGCGATTTCACGCAGCGAGCACTATGAAAGTCCCCGTGATGATCGAGCTGTTTCGCCAGATCGATCGTCACCGGTTGAGTCTCACTCAGCAGCTCGAGCTGAAGAACGAATTCGCGTCGATCGTCGACGGATCGCCGTACACGCTGAACGCGGGCGACGATTCGGACAGTCTGGTTTACACCTGGGTTGGCTCTCCCGTGAGCGTGCATGAGCTGCTCGAGCACATGATCACGCGCTCGAGCAATCTCGCGACGAACACACTCATCGGAGTCGTGGGCGCATCGGCTGCAAACGCGACGGCGCACGCGCTCGGCGCGCGCGACATTCAGGTTCTACGCGGTGTGGAGGATGGGAAAGCGTACGCCGCTGGAATGAACAACATGACGACGGCGCGCGATCTCGCGACGCTGATGACGGCGATCGAGACTGGCGCTGCCGCGTCTCGGGCGAGCACCGACTCGATGCGCGCGGTGCTGACGAGGCAGCAGTTCAACGACGAGATCCCGGCCGGTCTGCCGCCCGGAACGCGCGTCGCGCACAAGACGGGACAGATCACCGGGCACCTTCACGACGCTGCAGTCGTGTATCCGCAGGAGCGCGGCCCCTACGTTCTCGTCGTGCTCACGCGCGGGATCGACGATGAGAAGGTTGCGCGTTCGCTCATCGCCGACATATCGAGATTGGTTTACGAACACGCGACGCGGGCTTCGAGCGCGTCAGCGGCGAGGGACTCCCGATGAAGATTGCCGTTGGTGCCGATCATGCCGGCTTCCCGCTCAAAGAGAGGATGATCGAGACCATTCGCGAGGCGGGACATCAGGTGATCGATTGTGGTGCCGACCGAATCGTTCCTGGCGACGACTATCCGGACTACGCCGAGCGCGTCGCGGTCGCGATCCGCGATGGGCAAGCCGACCGCGGTGTGCTCATCTGTGGAAGCGGCGTCGGCGCGTCCGTGGCGGCGAACAAGTTCACCGGCATTCGCGCAGCACTCTGCCACGACACGTTCTCCGCGCACCAGGGCGTCGAGGACGACTCGATGAACATTCTATGTCTCGGCGCGCGGGTCGTCGGACCGTCGCTCGCCGAAGAGCTCGTAAGCGCATTTCTTCGCGCGCGGTTCTCCAATGCCGAACGCCACGCCCGCCGGCTCGCGAAGATCATCGGCTTCGAGAGTCACACTGCACGAACCTGAAGAACAGCGCGCCTAACGGCCCACTCCAATCGTCAGGCCTACGAACAGCGTTCGACCGGCTCCTGGCTCGTAGAACTTTGCCGTTGCCTGTTTGCCCGCGGCGTTGATCGCCAATGAGCTGACGTACCTCTTGTCGAACAGGTTTTGCACGCTGAATATCGGCGTGACCCAGGGCAGATGCCCGAGACCATCGGCACCGAGTCGCAGGTTGTAGACGGTAAAGCCCGCGGCACGCGCGCTGTTCGCGTCGTCGACATAGACCGCGCTCTTTGCAAGCGCTTCGACCGTGGCGAATTCCGAGGAATAGCGCCACGTGGCGCTCGCCTCGAGCTGGTGTTCCGGAATCCCGGGAATGACGTTGCCGGCTTCCTGCACGCCCGCCGACACAAAGTCGCGGAAGCGAAAATGCGAGTACGTGTACGCCGCGCTCAGCGCCACCGGGCCCACGTTCGTACCTCCCGAGAGCTCGACACCATCGCGACGCGTGCGTCCGGCGTTGCGATAGTACGTCCGTCCGTTGCCGTTAGGCACCTGATAGGGGATGAGCTCGTCGCGCACCTCGGTTTCGAATAAAGCAACGTCGTACTGCAACCGCTCGGCGAGAAGACCCTTCATGCCCGACTCGTAGGTCGTCGAGAACTGTGGCTTCAAGTCGTAATTGAGGCCGGCGTTGCCGTTGGGCTGGTTGCCGAGCTCCGTCGTCGTCGGCGTTTCGAAGGCGGAGCCAAAGTTCGCGTAGAGCGCCGAGAGGCTCGACACGCGTAAGACCGCGCCAGCCATGGGACTCACGGCGTGCAGAAGTCGGTTGCCCGAATCATCCCGGCCGTCCGCCAGGAAGTGATCCTGGAGCTGAAAGCGCACATAATCGGCGCGAACACCGCCGCTGAGATTCACGCGATCCCCGAGCTGGGCCTCGTCACGAACGTAGGGGCCGACGCTCGACACGATCTCGCGTTGATCGAGCTGGGGAGCACCTTCTTCGACGGGAAGCGTCGGGCAGCTGGCGCTGACCGCGGTGACGGCGTTGCAGTTCGCCCAGTTCTTCCGAAGATCGTTCTGCATCGCGCCGTCGACGCCGAGGGTCAGATGCTGCCTAACGGCGAAGTCGACGGGGATGGTGGCGCGTGCGCTTCCACCGTATTGCACCCGGCCGACGTCGACGACGGCGAACGTCTGGGGATTGTAGAGATCGCGCGTCCCGCCATAGAGCTGGGCGAAGAGCTCGCCGCCGCGCGCGTCGTTGAGCAGATGCGTTGCCGAGAGTCCGAACTGCACCTGGCGCACGACCTTGCGCGACAACTTTCGCACTTGCGCCGAGTCGGGAAGCTGCGGATTCGCGTCGAACTGCGAGAGCGTCAGCGCGCCAGGATTCTGCGCCGTCGGCATATCCAGGCCGAGGCCCTGAAAAACGAAGTCGGTCCCGGCGGCGGTTGCGCCGACTCGGGCATAGCCGTTGGTCAGCTCCTGCCGCGAGTAGAGTCGAAAGTTGTCAGAGAGCGTGTGTCCGACATTGCCCTGAAAGAAGACGGCATCGGTCGACCCGCCGAACGTTCCGGTGACGCGTCGCGAGCCGTAATCGCCGATCCAGGAGCGCACCTGCGCGGCGACCGGCCCGAGAGGTGGGCCCGCCGAGCGAATGTCGATGACGCCCCCGCCAGCGTTGCCGTAGAGAGCCGACGCGGTGCCCCGAATGACCTCGACTCGTCCCACCGACTCCAGATCCAGGTAGTCGATTGGCGTCTGTCCATCGGGGAGCGTGAGCGGCATGCCGTCACGAAGAATGCGAATGCTGCGCACGCCGAACTGCGAGCGGGCACCGAAGCCACGAATCGAGATGCGTGTGTCCTGCGACGGATTGGTCCGATTGGCGACGGTAACGCCAGGGAGCAGAAAGAGAGTTTGATCGACGAGGAGGTGTGCCTGACCGGGCCGCGCGCTATCCGGGCGCGTCTCGCTGAGAGCGAATGGCAGGTCGAGCGCCGAGCGGCCAACGTCTCGCGTAATCGTGACGACCGCCGGGAGCCTCGCGACCGAATCCTGAGCGCTCACTGCCCTCACCAAGGTGATCGAGCAGAGAAGCAGGCACGCGCCTTCTCGAAAGCGGCGGGGGGGTCGGGCGGTCGTGTGATTCGGCGACGGCCGAGTGTCCCACAGGGTCTGCATGATTTGGCTCTGATTCGGAGTCTGCTGCCGAGCACCCACGAGGCGAGGCCAGCGTCACTCTTGCACCGCCAATCTATAGCGTGGCACGCGAGTTCCCTCGCGTGGCCGGACTGCTTGATCGCTCGCGGTGACAACGCCCCGTCGGTTCGAGACTCCACCATGCGGGCGCCGAAGAGTATCTTGGTGACAGACCCGGTAGCTCAGTTGGTAGAGCAACGGACTTTTAATCCGTAGGTCGCGGGTTCGATCCCCGCCCGGGTCATGGTTGGATTTCAACGAGATAGCCGCCATCACAGGCGGCCTTTTTCGTCGTTTTGACCCTCGCAACCCTGTGAAGCCCGGGTCGTGTCGACTGAAGTCACAGTCGTCTCGTGTGAAGCCGCGGTCGTGTCGTGTGAAGTCACGGTCGTGTCATGTGAAGCCGCGGTCGTGTCATGTGAAGCCGCGGTTCAGTCGTGCAAAGCGGCGGTCGCCTGCCAACTTGTTCAGGGCGACTGCCAACATTGTCGCGGTCGTGTCCTGCATAGCCGCGGTCGTGTCATGACTAGCCACGGTCGCCTGATGAATGGTCGGCGTCGTGTCGTGTTTGGTCGCGGTCGCGTCCCACATTGCCGCGGTCGCGTCGTGCATTGCGGCGGTCGTGTCCTGCATTGCCGCGGTCCTCTCATACCTTGCCGCGGTCGTGTCATGCACGACCGCTGGTGTCGTCACACATAGCCGCGGTTCCCTCGTGAAGTGCGCGCGTCGCCTCCAGTAGAGCGCGGGTCGCCTCGAGGAATGCGTGCGTCGCCTACCGTTTAGTCGCGGGCGCCTCACGATTTGGTAGTGACTGCTACCGAATCGTCACGGGCGCGTGCGTTTTTTTCTGCGTCGCCTCGTGAGTTGGACGGGTCGCCTTCGAAGTTGGACCGGTCGCCTTCGAAGTTGCAACGGTCGCCTGTTTTGCCGGAGGCGCGGCGCAGGCGAGCGGCCGAGTCGCTCTCGCGAAGCTCCTCGATGCGATCGAACCAGAGCGAGCGATCGACCTCGGTGAAGACTTCGGCATCCTGTGTCAACCGGTGTCGCAACGAGCCGAACGCGGCCTGGAGACGGTTGTCGTAGGTCTTCACGCTGATGCCGAGGCGTAGCGCGACCGCAGCCCGTTTCCATCCCTCGAAGAAGGTTTCGCTGATGATTTCAAGTTGCATCCGCTGAACTGAAGTCCGTTCGGCATATTCAGATGGATGTACTCGAACTGCATTTTCTGCCGCGCCGCGCTCGGCGCAAATGAAATGGTGGAGCACTTCCCCGTCGGCCAACGTCTCGCCTTCGACGCCGGCAAGGGACGGCTCTGGGTTGTGTGCGGCCGTTGCGAGCGGTGGAATCTCACGCCACTCGAAGAGCGGTGGGAAGCAATCGAGGAGTGCGAGCACGCCTTTCGCGCGACGACGTTGCGCGTGTCCACGGACAACATCGGCTTGGCGCGACTGCGAGATGGCACGGAGCTCGTGCGGATCGGCAAACCGTTGCGCCCCGAGCTCGCCGCTTGGCGCTACGGCGATCAGTTCGGACGCCGCCGACGTCGCATGCTGCTTCGCTCCGGCCTGAGCCTCGCCGTCGTCGGAGGCACGATTGCCGGAGGCGCGGCGATGGGCTTCTCGATGGTCGGCGGATGGTGGCTCATGTACCAAGCCGCGCGCGCGGTCACGCGTGGCTCGCCCGAAGCAATCGTCGCCGTGATCACCGATGCGCGTGGCGCGCCCTTGCGAATTACGCGTGCTGCGTTGGCGCTGGCGCGCCTCGCATGGGACGTTGATACATACACCTGGGCTCTCGAGCTGCCCGCGCCGCACTCTGGCACAATGCTCTTGCACAGCGAGGACGCTATGCGCGCCGCTGCGCTGCTGATGCCCGCAGCAAACCGATATGGCGGCTCAGCCGCCGTGGCGCGGCAGGCGGTCGCGCTGTTCGAGGAACACGGCGATCCTGAGTCCCTCTTTCACGCAATGGCCTCGGAATGGGATGGCACCGCGGCGGGCTATCGCGACCTGCCTAACGGGCGCATCGCATTCGTGGCACATGGCCCACACGGCTACCTGACGCGATTGGCGCCGGCGCGGCGGTTGGCGTTGGAGATGGCGGCGCACGAGGACACAGAGCGGCTCGCTCTCGAGGGGGAGTTGCGAGAGCTCGAGGCAGCGTGGCGTCGGGCCGAGGAAATCGCGGCGATCGCGGACGATCTGCTTCTTCCGCCGGGCGTGGGCCGGTTTCTCAGAGAGCGAGGGGATAAGGCCGACGCTCGCTGACGACTCGAGCGACAACGCGGTGCGAAACGACACGCGCGATTGCCAAGAAAGTAGGACACGCTCGTCACCGTCGGCTGGCGGTCCTCCACGTTAGGCGCCGACTTACGCTCCGTCGGTGGCGTCGGTTCTTGTGGCCCCAAGCGTGCAGTGTGTAATTGTATACAGTCACTCTCGAGGAGCCCGATGCGCAAATCCCTCGGCGCGCTTCTGCTCGCCCTCGCCATTGGCGCCTGCAGCGACTCCACGTCGCCGCCGAGCGGCCCGTTGAACGGCAACTATCTCCTCCGTACAGCCAACGGTAGTTCCGTTCCCGGGATTGCGTCACAGGACGCAAGCGGAGTGTACGAGGTTCTGCACGGGCGCATCGTCCTGCGCAGCGATTTCAGCTTCGTCGACAGCCTCCAGGATCGCTTTACGCCGACCGGCGGCGCCGCACAGCCACGAATCGATGTCCGCGTGGGCACGTACGTCCAGACCGGGGACAATGTCACGCTCAGCTTCACCAGCGGCGCCGGTCTCCAGACCTACTCCCTTACCTGGATCGACGCCAACACGTTGGCGTATTCCGAGCCTGAGCTCTCGCTGATCTACGAGAAGTAGCAGCCCTCGTCGTCGAGGCGATCGAAGCGCGCCGCCCAATGGCGGCG
>DASXKV010000057.1 GCA_036496605.1 Gemmatimonadaceae bacterium
TGGGGCTAGGGGCTAGGGGTAGAGCATGATGAGAAAACCGGACCTTGATGCCTGAACGTTCGCACCCTAGCCCCTATTCTCTAGCCCCTCGCCCCTTCCTCCGCATACATGACTTTCTTCACCGCGGCGATCGTTTTCGCCGCGTCCGGTTTCGCGGCACGCTCGAGATTCTTCGCGTACGGCATTGGAACGTCTGCCTGGTGGACGCGCAAAACGGGAGCGTCGAGATAGTCGAAGCACTCGCGCTGCACGAAGTCGACGACCTGAGCACCGATGCCCGCGAGCTCCCAACCTTCCTCGAGCACGACGGCGCGATTCGTCTTCTGCACCGACGCGCGGATCGCTTCGTAATCCATCGGGCGCACCGTGCGCAGATCGACGACGTCGATGCGAATGCCATCCTTCGCCAACTGATCGGCCGCCTGCATCGCGACGAGCGCCATCTTGCCGTTCGTGATGATCGAGCAGTGATCGCCTTCTCGCTTGAGATCGGCGACGCCGATCGGGATGAGATACTCCTCGTCAGGCACCTCACCCTTGATGTTGTACAACATCTCACCTTCGAGAAAGCAAACGGGATTGTCGTCCCGGATCGAGCTCTTGAGGAGGCCCTTCGCGTCGTACGGCGTTCCCGGCGTCACGACCTTGAGGCCGGGGATGTGCGCGAGCCACGACTCGAACGCCTGCGAGTGCTGCGCCGACAGCTGCAGCGCCGCACCGTTCGGTCCACGGAATACGATCGGTACATTATACTGCCCACCGCTCATGTACAGCATTTTGGCGGCGGAGTTCAATACTTGATCAAGCGCGAGGACGGCGAAATTCCACGTCATGAACTCGACGACCGGCCGCAAGCCAACCATTGCCGCGCCGACGCCGACACCAGCGAAGCCGAGCTCCGTGATCGGCGTGTCGACGATACGCATCTCCCCGAACTCCTGGAGCAGGCCTTTAGAGACTTTGTAAGCTCCTTGATAGACGCCGACCTCCTCGCCCATGAGGAAAACGCGATCGTCACGTTGCATTTCCTCACGGAGTGCTTGATTGAGGGCGTCTCGGTAAGTGATAACGGCCACGATGAGGTGCCAGGTGATGGGTGCCAGGTGCTAGCGATTCAGTCTGCGGCGACCGGCTGCGCGGTCGAGTCGCTTGTCGTATCGACGTACACGTCCTCGTACAATGCTTCGAGCGGTGGCTCGGGGCTCTTGTCGGCGAAGTCCCACGCATCCTGCACGGTCGCCTTGATCTCCGCGTCGATGCGCTGCAGCTCTTCGTCGGTGAGCTCGCCGTTCTCCTGCATGTGTACGCGCAGAAGCACGATGGGATCCCGCTTCATGTACTCGTCGAGCTCGGCCTTCGTCCGATATGTGCCGCTGACGGCGTCGGACATCGAGTGGCCCATGAAGCGATAGGTGCGGACCTCGAGCAGCGTCGGGATTTGATCGCGACGTGCGCGATCGACCGCTTCCTGCGTCGCCGCGCGCACGGCGAAGACGTCCTGCCCGTCACACTGCGCGCGCGGCATGTTGTACGACGCGCCGCGCTCGTAGATGTCGTGGATCGCCGACGCGCGCTCGAGCGCGGTCCCCATGCCGTATCGATTGTTCTCGATGACGTACACGACCGGGAGCTTCCACAGCCCTGCCATATTGAGCGCTTCGTGGAACGCGCCCGTGTTCACGACTGACTCGCCCATGTAGCAGATGCAAACCTGATCGCCACCGCGGTACTTGATCGCGAAGCCAACGCCGGTCCCGAGCGGCACGTGAGCACCGACGATGCCATGCCCGCCGAGGAAGTTCACGTTGCGGTCGAAGAGGTGCATCGATCCGCCCTTGCCACGCACGACGCCGTCAGCTCGCCCAAAGAGCTCGGCCATAACGGCTCGTGGCGATATGCCGCGCGCGAGTGCCTGACCGTGATCGCGATAAGTCGTGATGACGTAGTCGTCAGGACGGAGTATCGAGAGCGTTCCGGTACTGACGCCTTCCTGGCCGATGTACAAATGGCAGAACCCACCGATCTTCCCGAGTGCGTACGCCTCGGCGCATCGCTCCTCGAACCGTCGCTGCAACAGCATCGAACGCAGAAGCTCGCGATCGAGGTCAGGGTTGGATTTTCCGTTGCCCGATGTCGCGGTCTCAGTCGCCGTCATCGTTGGTTCGTTCTTCTTCTTTGCCGGCATGAAAAGCAGATCCCTCCCGTCGCCGCTGGCGCTCCTCGAGGGCGAGCGCTTCGCTCGGGATGACTGTGTGTGATGAGAACCTGTTAAACGCCCGCGGCCTGAACCTGCTCCCAGGCGTGATAGCTCGATCGCACCAGTGGTCCCGATTCCACGTGCCGGAAGCCCATCGCCATTCCTTCTTCACGGAACGCCCGGAACTCGTCCGGCGTGACGTAGCGATCGAGCTTGATGTGCGATTCCGATGGTCTGAGATACTGGCCTAACGTGATGATGTCGACGTCCACTCCGCGCAGGTCGCGCAGCACCGCGAGTACCTCCTCGTTCGTCTCCCCCATCCCGAGAATGATTCCGCTCTTGGTCGGGATATGGGGCGCGAGACGTTTCGCGGTGGTGAAGATGCGCATCACGCGCTCGTAGCGTCCGCCGGGTCGGCACTTCTTGTACAGCCGTGGAACGGTCTCCGTATTGTGATTATAGATGTCCGGGGACGCGTCGAGCACGGTTTGAATGGATTCCTCATCACCCTGGAAATCCGGCACGAGCACCTCCACCGAACAATTGGGCACGTGCTGCTTGATCTGCCGGATCGTCTCGGCGAATGCCCAGGCACCGAAATCCGGGAGATCGTCACGGTCGACCGAGGTGATCACGGCGTGTTGGAGCCGCATCTCGGCTACGGCTTGCGCGACGCGCTCCGGTTCCGCGGGATCGAATTTCGGCGGCCTGCCGTGGGCGACGGCGCAGTACGCACAGTTCCGCGTACAGACGTCGCCCAGAATCATGAACGTCGCAGTACCATGCTCCCAGCACTCGCCGACGTTCGGGCAGTGGGCCTCCTCGCAGACGGTGTGGAGGTCCAACTCACGCATGAGCTGCTTGAGCCGAAGGTAGTTGGGCCCCCCGGGGGCTCGGACCTTCAGCCAGCCAGGCTTTCTTTCCGGCAAAGGCTCGACGCGGTGACGCCCGATGATCTGATAAAGAGTCTCGCCCATGGTTGAGTCGTAATGATATTGGGCGCAAATGTCGCGACCGAAATCGTTGAGCAGGCTAAATCTATCCCTCGCCCAGGGACGGTGGTAGAACAGCAGGCAGGCTATAACCGTTCACGACGGGACAGCGAGTTACGCAACTACGTGATCAGTCGAACCGCTCGACACCGAAGCGGGAAAGATCCATTGGCGGGCGCACGTCCCCGACGAGCGCCGCGACACACTCCGCGGTCAGGGGTGCGAGGAGAATCCCATTCTTCCCGTGACCACAAGCGTATAAAACGTTCTCGACATCCGGATCGCGTCCGATCACAGGAAGCCCGTCAGGAGTCATGGGCCGCAATCCCGCCCAGGTGCTCTCTACCTCGGCGCTCGCCAGGCTCGGAACACTACTCGCCGCAGACGCTCTCAGATGCGCAAGGGCGCCGGGCGTCGTCGTGTTGTCGTAACCAACTCGCTCCAGCGTGCTGCCAACGAGGGTGAACTCCCCGCGCGGAACGAGGTAGGCGTCTGGAGTGGACACCGCGTGCGAAAGCGGGCATCCGAGCAATTGCAGCATCTGACCGCGGACAGGTTCGACGGGCACGGAGCGCGGCGCGCCAACAATGAGGGCGCTCCACGCGCCGGCGGCGACCACGACGCACTCTCCGTGTTGCGTTCGACCATCCTCGGTCATGACCGAGCATCCACCAGCGCCGGCCTCGATCTTCGCAGCTCGGCCATCGACCACCTCGATGGACCACTCGCAGCGCACGGCTTCGCGCAACGCAGCGAGCAACCGCACGTTGTCGACGAACCCATCATCGCGGTGCAAAGTAGCTCGCCCCGGCGCGAGTGCGGGCTCGAGCGCGTGAAGCGTGGTGCTGTCGAGACGATCGGCGGTGGGGGTAGGCGCGCGATCGGCCTGGCCACCATCCAGTTCGATGATACCGAGCCGGTTGAGCGTTACCTCGATTCCGGTGCGCTCGGCAAGCCAGTGCATCCAGGACGGGTACCGATCGCGGGAGGCGATCATGAACTCGCGAATGTCGGGTTCGGCGGCGCCAATTGACGGCGCGAGCAAGCCGGCTGACGCTACCGAGGCCGAGCCTGGGACGTTCCGTCCCACGATGCGGCAGGATCCACCGCTCCGGGCGATGGCGAGCGCCGACGCGAGACCGATGATGCCGTCGCCGAGGATGAGAGCGTCAGTCATCCGAGGGGGGTAGCGCACGACGCCATGGCACGCGAGAATCGATGTGAAACTCTTGCCGGCGGCGCGGCGTACGACCGCTCGGTGACGGTTGTCCTTTCAACGTTTGGGAGATTCGCCGCATGCTCCGCACAATTTTCATGATCGGGCTGTTCGCGGTGCTCGGTCTGATCGCTCTTCGCGTGGTGTTTGGAATTCTGCCCGCGCTGATTGGTTTGTTCGTAGCGATTGCATGGTTCGCGATCAAGATCGCGGCTGTTGGATTTCTGATCTATCTCGTCATTCGCGTGCTGAGCCCGGATACCGCGCGGCGGCTGCGCGAGAAGTGGTCGGGACCAGCTGTGTGATTGGCAGTTGGTGATTGGTGGTTGGTGAATTTGGAAGGCCGGCCGCGCTGCGCGCGGGCCGGCTTTTATCTTTAGTCTGCCCTCGTTAGGCTCGGTGATCCGCCAGCTTCTCCGCCACCGCCCACGCCAGCAGCGGCACCATGATCTCATGGTGGCCCGTGATCTCGTAGCCTTTCCCGCTTTCGAGCGTGGGGCGCTGCACGACGTTCATGCGGGGACGATAGTGGCGCTGCATGTCGAGATCACAGGTCACGAAGTTGCGCGGCCGGCCCTCGTGCAGGTTGCGCGCAATCGTTAGGGCCTTGAGAAAGACCTCCGGCATGATGACCGCGCTGCCCAGGTTGAGTGCGACGCCCCCGTCGTCGAGAGAGGTGAGCGAATGCGCCAGTCGCCGAAAGTCACGATGGCTCGTATCGCCGATCGCGGCGCCGTCGGCTGCCGGGTGCTGGTGAATGATCTCGGCGCCTAACGCGGCATGCACCGTGACGGACACGCCGAGGCGCCACGCGCCGAGGAGCACTGAGAGCTCCGGATGGGTGAGCCGGCCGGCTTTGTCGGCGTCGTCGAGTCCGCGGCCAAGCGACTCGCCCATTCCAGCGTGTTCTCGCATGCCGCGAACGAATGCCTCGTTCATCTCGCGGCCCGTCTCTTCGGCCATACCAAAGCTGCCGTCGCGCAGCCCGGCAGCGACATCCTCGGATGTACCGCCGAAGCGCGCGATTTCAAAGTCGTGAATCGAGGCCGAACCATTCATCGCGACGTGGGTGATGACATGCCGGCGCATGAGATCGATGAGAAGCGGCGCGAGTCCCGTCTTCACGATGTGGCCGCCGAGCATGACGATGACACCGCGCTCGCGACGCGCGGCGTCGGCGATGGCATCCACGACCTCGAGGAAGTCTCGCGCGACGAGCACGTCTGGGAGCGCCGCGAGGAACGCCGCAAAACTCAGGTCGTGCGCTGGAGGATGTGCGAATTCTTCCGCGCGCACTTTGTTCGCCCGGCGCGCAACGGGGATCGTTCGCACGGCGGCGAGGTCCGCCTCCGTCGTCGCGCGTGAGGCGTCTGGTCTCGAATCGCCGCTCACGGCAGCGAGTCGGGGGCGCTACGCTCCGACGAGACGGCCGGTGCCACGCCTCGCTGATACGATGTCAGATACAAGTTGAGCGATCCGAACGGAAGCTTGGACTTCATCTGGAGCATGATGCGGTTCGCATCGTCGGAGAGCCAGATCTCGGCGCGGCCACCCTCGGAGAAGATGCCGTTCGTCTTGATGATCGGTTGTAGAACGATAGCATCGAATTCGCCGGCGGGAACACGAATGTGCTCGCGCCGCAGAACGCGAATGGTGACTGGATTCCGGTCGGGACGGAAGTAGCGATCGAATTCGTACGTCTTTCCGACCTCGAGTGGAATCGTCCGCACGAAATAGAGGAATGCGCCGTCGTCGAGTGGCGCGGCTACCGTTGCCGTTTCCGGCTTGCCCTCCTCGAGCACGATCCCGCGATCGGGCATGATCTCGAAGCGGCGCTCACGACTCCGGCGGCCTTCGCTGAGCTCTTGCCAGTGCCGAAGGGAGACGAGGTTGCTCACGTCGATCCAGCTCTCGAGGCGATCGTTCACCTTGAAGAAGAGCGTCCCGCCCTGCACGTGAAACACCGTATGCCAGGTCGCATGGCCGCGCACCGTGTCGATGCCGGCAACTTGCATCGAGCCTCTGCCGACGTGCAGGAATCCAAACTTCACATCGTACTCGAGTCGCTCGCCGCTGGCAAACGGCACGGGAGCCACCGACAATGAGGCAGCGGCCAGCGATGGTGCGCCGGCTTGCGCGACAACTTGGGCGCGTAGGACCGACGGAACGAGCGCGAGGAGGGCGCAAACTAGAATGGGCGCCGCGCGACGCGAGTGCCGCTGCATCCGCTCAGCGAGCGGTGTCAGCAGTTGTTCGCGACGACGAGGGCGAGCGACGGCGCGTACGCCCGAAGCGGAACAAGTCGACAGCATCTGTCCAGGGATGAATCCGACTCGCGCGCGGGCGGAGATCGTAACGAGGCTCGAGAACGACCGTCTCGATACGTCGCGCGTGTGGCGCGGTGCACACGAGCAGGTCGACGTTCGCCGCCCATACCGTCCCCTGGACGATCGGCTCGTCACCCGCGTGACGAATGAGATCGCGCAGCAGCGTTATGCGATATAGACGAAAGGTGCCGAAGGGATCGGATACGCCCGGCACTTTCATGAGTGGCGGCAGCGTCCACGGCGCCATTCGCCGCAGCCAACGCACGGGCCGCGGCGGCGTGGCGTTCTCCGTGGCGGCAGGGCGTTCGGCGACAACGAGGTCGGCGCCGCCTTCGAAGCGCTTGATCAGCTCGGGCAAATGTTCCGGCTGATCGGTGAAGTCGGCCTGCATGACGATCATCGCATCGCGTCGCGGATATCGCGTGCGCCGCGAGACTTCGCGGCTCAACGCGTCCAGCGCGCGCGCATAACCGACATGCTCCTCCGATCCGATGATCGTGAGGGGAAGCACGTCGGTGTACGCCTGCAACGTCTCGACGGTGGCGTCGGTGCTGCCATCGTTGAAGACGAGGATCTCGTATTCGCGCGGATAGTCCTGAAACACTTTGCGAATCCGCCATAGAAGAAGGCCAACAGTGGGCGCTTCGTCGTAAGCGGGAATGCAGATGTACAGCAACGATCACCTTCGAGAAAAATCGTACGATGAGACCGAATTTTTTTCGGCGAGAACGCCGGAGGCACGTTAGAAAATTAGACCCCAGGCAAGTGCCGACGCTACTCGTTTCAGTTGGTCCGAGTGGATCGTCGTTGTAGGCGTGGCGCACGAGCGCACCGCGACTGACCCCATTCTCATCACATGCACCGACGCACTGCCCTTTTCGCAATCGGAGCGCTCGCTCTCGCGGGATGCTCGCATGCCCCGCCGCAGACCGCAAGCGTAGTGCAGCAGGGAGCGCGTTTCGATCCAGGCTACGCGATCAACGCCACTGACCTCCGGCGCGATCTCTTCGCATTCGCTGACGATTCCTTCCGCGGGCGCGAGACCGGCACCGCCGACGCGCAGCGCGCGGCAGCCTACCTCGCGCGACGTGCGCAGCAGCTCGGCCTCGAGCCCGCGGGTGATAGCCTCTACATGCAGCGGGTGCCATTGGTGCGGCAAGTCTTCACGAAAGCGACACATATCGCAGTGACGCTGCCGCACGGTCGCGAGCACGAGCTGCGTCTGGGTGCCGACGTCGCGCCGATCCTCGCGCTCGGAGACGCTCGCTCCGAGACCAAGCGCAACGCCGAAGGCGAGATGATCTTCGTCGGCTACGGGCCGAGTGATGACAGCGAGAGCGAGTTACTTGCGCGCTTCGATCTCGAAGGCAAAGTGCTTGTTGCGATTCATGGCGCGCCGCGGGGCTCTCGGCCGGACGTGGTGCGAAAGCTCGAGTCGCCGCGGATGCTCACCGAGCGTATCACGCGACTGATCGCGCTGCATCCCGCGGCGATCGTAGTCCTGATGTCGGGCGGCGCCGAGCAACTCTACGAGCAGTCGTCGCCACGACTTCTGCGTCCAGTTGCGCCGGAGCGTCCAGGAGAGCGTCCGGAAGAGGCCACCACGGACTCGGCGCGCACCCTTCCAGTGATTGTCCTCGGCGTGGCGCGGCGCGGCTCACCGTTGCTCCCGATGGGATGGCCTAACGACGTTGCCCCGCAGGCGCTCGACCGAGGCCTCACGGTCCATCTCGACATCGAGCGGCAAGCATTCACGGGCTACAACGTTGCGGCCGTGTTGCGTGGGAGCGATCCGCTGTTGAACAAGACATATCTGGTGTACGGCGCCCATTACGATCACATCGGTATCATCGATCGGCGACAGGGTCGTCGGGCGAAGGTCGATTCAATCGCGAATGGTGCGAACGACGACGCTTCGGGCAGTGTGGCGCTGCTCGCCATCGCTCGCGAAATGTCGTATCTGCGACCGAGGCGTTCCGTGTTGTTCGTCTGGCACGTGGCTGGGGAGAAAGGCTTCCTCGGCTCCTCCTACTTCACGGCGCATCCGACCGTTCCGATCGATTCGATCATCACCGAATTCAACGCCGAAACCATCGCCGGCACGACCGAGAATACCGTTTCACTGGTTGGCCCGCGCGCAGCGCCTAACTACTTGAGCTGGCGCGTCGGTATGGTGGTCGATTCGGTGAATCGTGCGCTGATGGTACCGCTCCACGTAGACCGCCGTTGGGATGATCCGGACGACCCGGACGATGTGTACGAGCGCGGCGACCAATACAACTACGCGAAGCGCGCAATTCCCGTCATCCTCTTCTCGACTCCCACGAGCGCGGATTATCACGCGGCGTCCGACGTGGCGCAAAAGATCGAGTATGACAAATTGGCTCGCGTCGCGGAGTTGATGTTGGAATCGGGTTTCGCGGTTGCCAATCGGTCGCACCGACCGACGAGCGAAGTCCTCATGCAATCGATTAGCAGTCATCAGCATTGAGTGCCAGAGTTATTGCTTTTCCGCGATTCTTTCCGTCCGCGGTATAGCACCTGCCTCGTGCTGTCGCTGCTACTCGCGAGCGAGTTCGGGGTATAACACAGCGACGGAGGTAACTGCCTCATGATTCTCGCTAATACGAGACAGCATCTCACGCGCAACGACGCACAGCTGGCGATGCGCATTCTCGCACGCGGCTCCGATGCGGAGCTCGGCGAGCTGGAAGCGCGTCTCGCGAACGATGGCATCGACGCGTTGCTCGATGATCCGCGACTGCCAGTCGCACTCGTCCGTTCGGCGTCGGGCGCACACGCGTCGTTTCCGCTCTTCGCATACGTCATGGTCCGCCAGGCGCTGCGGCGACTCGGAGAAGGCGATCGTTCGCTGGCAGATTATGTCGCCGCGATCGTCGTTCACTTCGCCATGCGCGATCGTTCGACGCGGCTGGGCGAAAGCGACGATCAGGTGTATGCCGCACTCGCGGATCTCTACCACGACGTGAACGATCCCGATGCGCGGAGAAGCTTCCTCGTTCGCGCGCATCTGGGCAACTACGCGCTCTGGCTGAGCGGAATTTTTCCCGATCACGTCGAGCAGCGTCGATGGAATCGTGGCGGACCGCATCTTGGTTACTACGAGGAGATGGGGCGCCGCGGCTTTCAACTCGCAGCCGAGCATCGGCTCGCGGAGGAGCACGGCCTGGCGCCGCTCTACGCGGCCGCGGCCGATCGCTTCGGTCTACTTCGACTCGCGCTGAATTCGCTCAGTGACTGGTTGTTCTTCCCGAATGTCCACACGCCCGAGCGCTTGATGCGTCAAGTGACGGACGAAACGAGGTGGAAGCTGGCGTCGTAGAGCGTTGCGCGTCGAGTGTAGGCACTAGTGAGGCGTAACTGCCCGTGCGAACGCAGCGAAGAGATTGCGGTCCCATGGCTCGGGGGTGTCGGTGAGCTCTTCTGGGTGCCACTGCACGGCGAGCATCCACCAGTGCGGATCGACCGATTCGGCCCCCTCGACGATGCCATCGGCCGCGCGGGCGGTGACGCGGAGGTCGTTCGCGACGCGTGCGAGCGACTGATGATGAAAGGAATTCGTCGTCAGGCAGTCGGTGCCGAGTGCGTTCGCGAGCGCGGATGCTGCGTCGACGCGGACCTCATGGACGCGGGCATCGCGGCTTCCGCCGGGATCGTGATCGATCGCTGTGGGGCGCTGACTCGGAATGTCCTGCACCAGGGAGCCGCCGAAGGCGACATTGACGACCTGAATGCCGCGACAAATCGCGAGCGTCGGAAGCCGTCGCTGGCGAGCCTCCAGAACGAGCGCAATCTCGCTCTCGTCCCGGCCTTCGTGCGCTTCGACGGTTGGATGCGGCTCCTCGGAATAACGCGTTGGGGCGACGTCCTCACCACCTGTGACGACAAGGCCGGCGACGCCGTCGAGAATAGCCGGCGCGGCAACGTCTACGAGCGGCGGTACGACCAGTGGTATCAGACCGACCCGCGCAAGCGCCGCGGTATATGCGAGATTGACACGCACGCGCGGAGCGCCACGGATGATTTCGGTCGTTCCCGTGACCGCCACGAGTGCGGATTTGGAGGTGATGGACACGTGAAAAAGGCGTTGGAAGAGCAGATTCCGCGTCGCTTCGGTTCTCGGGATGACAGCATTGCGTGGGTCCTGCGCGCTTCACTATCCTAAGCCCGCTCCGCAGGAGAGGCTACCAATCCGTGTTCGAGAGTTTGCGAAAGTCGCTTGACGATCTGTTGTCGCGTTCGACGCCGCCCGAAGAGCGGCGTGAAATTGTCTCGCGCATGCGTGATACCCTCGTTCAGGCGAAGGTTGGCCTTCAGGACCTGCGTGATGCGCTGGAGAAATCGCGACGCCGGCTCGACGTCGAACGTCGAGAGCTGGAGACGGTTCAGCGACGCAAGCGGCTCGCCGAACAGGTCGGAGACGCCGAGACGGTGCGCATCGCTGGTCAATACGAACAGATGCACCTCGAGCGCGTTGAGGTGCTCGGGCGAAAGCTCGAGGCACAGGAGAACGAGCTCGAACTCGCTGAGCGCGACGTGACGCAGATGATGACGGAACTGCGGACCGCGGCGAGCGGGATTTCGTCCGGCAGCGAGCGCGGAAACGCGGCGGCAATGAAGGCGGCCATGGACGAGGTCGAGTCGGATCTCGGGCAGGGGAAGAACGAGTCACTGCGCGCGGAGATCGACGGTCTCTCGCGCTCGCGCACTCGCGCGGACCACGAGGCGGACGCGGCGCGAAAGCTCGAGGAGCTGAAGCGTCGCATGGGTAAGTAGCGGTTTTTCGACGGTCATGCGCCGAACGCGCCTCGCGCTGATCAGGGGCGTTTCGACGCTGCTCGCCTCGTCGTTGGGGGGAATCGCCCACGCGCAGGATAGTATCCGCGCCCAGCCGGCAGGCGACGCAACGCGGCGCCCGGTCGCGTGCACGGGACAGCGCGTCAACGACATCGTCATTCATTCCTTCGCGCCGACGACGGCGGCGCTGCGCAGCGTACCCGTCATCGCGGACATCGCGCGTTCCGTCCATGCGACGACGCGGCCGGACCTCATTCGGCGCTATCTGCTCCTGGCGCATGGCGACACGTGCACGGAGCTGAGACGGTCGGAATCGGAGCGCATCCTGCGCGCGCAGCCCTTCCTGGCCGACGCCTCGGTGTTGGCCTATGCGGCCGAAAGCGGCGGGGTGGATCTGGAAGTCAGAACGATCGACGAGACCTCGGCCATCGTTGGTGGAACGATCACGTCGGCGAGTCCCTACCTCACCTCGGCGCGGGTCGGCAGCTCGAACCTCGGCGGAGGCGGTCTCTATCTCGTCGGGAATTGGCGCCACGATCCGAACTTTCGCGACGGCTTCGGCATCCGATTCACAGACTATCAACTCGGTGCCCTTCCGTACATACTCAACTTCGAGGCGCAGCAGGATCCGCTCGGCAACCACCTCGTCATTTCGTCGGCGCATCCGTTTCTCACGGATCTGCAGCGTCTCGCCTGGAGTGGTGTCGCCGGCTCGACGGACGATTACGTGTTCTTCTCGACGGCCCAGGACATACAGCACGCGTTCAACTCGCAGCGACATTTCTTCGACGTCGGTGGGCTCGTTCGCGTTGGACCGCCGGGGCGGCTGAGCCTGTTCGGCGCATCGATTTCAGGTGAGCAGGAAATACCTGGCCTGACGCCGATTCTCGTGACGCCGGCGGGGCCGCTCGTCGATACGACGTCGGCGTTCGCCAACCGGTACGTGCCGCACAAGATCGCGCGCGCCAACGTCCTGTGGGGCATCCGCGACATCGGCTTCGTTCGCGTGACCGGCTTCGACGCGCTTACGGCGACTCAGGACATTCCCGTTGGCTTTCAGCTCGGGACGCAATTCGGCCGCAGCCTAACGGTGCTCGGCGCCCGCGACGACGACATCTTCATGTCGGGGAACCTCTACATTGGTGCCGCACGAGAGAACTCGGCCCTTCGCGTCCAGCTCCTGGGTGAAGGCCGGCGCAGCAACGACCTGAATGCCTGGGATGGTGTCGTCACGAGCGGACGCGCGACGCAATATACGAAGCTCACCGATGTGCAAACCGTGATCGCGTCGTTCGAGTGGAGCAGCGGCTGGCGGCTGCGCATTCCGTTCGCCTTGACGCTCGGCGACCAGCGAGGCGGCGTGCGCGGCTATGCCGACGAAATGGCGCCCGGCGGCCAACGGGGCATCGTTAGGCTCGAGGATCGGCTCGTCGTCGGCCGGCCCTGGGGTCTAGGCGACGTCGGCATCGGCGTCTTTTCCGACGCAGGACGACTCTGGGCGGGCGACGTCCCTTTCGGCGAGTCGACGCCCGTACGCGCATCCGTCGGATTCAGCGTCCTCGCCAGCGTGCCTCCGCGGTCGGCGCGTCTCTGGCGCCTCGACATCGCCGTGCCGATCAATCCGGCTGGCGCGCGCCGACTCGAGCTCCGCATCACGAGCAACGATCAAACGACATTCTTCTGGCGCGAACCGGACGATGTGCAGATCGCGCGAGAGAAGACGGTGCCTTCATCGATCTTCAACTGGCCCTGAGGAGGGCCTACGCCAGTTGCCCCTCGCTTCCGTCGGATGCTCCGAGCAGGCGACGAATCGGAATGATCATAGCGGCGCACACCACCGCAGCAATGAAGAGGGACATCGCGGTTCTCTGAAAGAGCAGTGGCATCTCGTTCAGCTTGTTCGGATCGACGTTACCGCCGACGATGCCGGCGATGAGATTGCCTAACGCGGACGCCATGAACCAGATGCCCATCATCTGGCCGACGAACTTACGCGGCGCGAGCTTGGTCATGGAGCTGAGGCCGACGGGACTCAGGCTCAACTCACCGAAGGTTTGAAACAGGTAGCTGATCGTCAGCCACCACATGGAAACGCGCGTCGACGCCCCACCCGCAATCACTTTGTTGGAGGCGATGAGCATGACCCAGAAGCCAGCGCCTGCAGCGAACAGCCCGAACGCGAACTTGGCGGGGCTCGAGGGATTTCTGCCACGCTTTCCGAGCGCAAGCCAGAGTACTCCGAATACCGGGGCGAGCACGATCACGAACACAGAATTCGCCGCCTGCATCCACGTTGTCGGCGATTCCCAGCCGAAGATGTGGCGATCGGTGAAGTCGCGGGCGAACAAGTTGAGCGACGTCGGTGCCTGCTCGAATGCGCTCCAGAAGATCGTGGCGAAGACGAACAGCACGATGATGACCGCAACGCGTTTCTTCTCGTGCCCGGTGAGACCCGCGAAGAAGAAGAGATAGGCGAAGTACAGGAGCGCGAGGCCGAGAATCACCACCGTCAGGTTCTCCGCCACCGCGACGGGGTTGACGTGAATCACGCCGGTCATGGCGAGGATCGCCACGAGCGCGATGATGCCGAGCAGCCCAAACGAAAGGGAGCGCACGCGGCGCTGCTCTTCGAGTGTCCCGTTAGGCTTGAGACCGATTGGGCCCAGCGTACGCGGGGCCATTGCGCGGAAGGTGATGAGGCCGAAAAGCATCCCGATGCCCGCTGACGCGAAGCCCCAATGCCAATCCACTCGTTCGCCAAGGAAGCCCGTCACGAGCGGCGCGAGAAAGGCGCCCAGATTGATGCCGGTGTAGAAGATCGAGAATCCCGCGTCGCGTCGTGAGCCGCCTTCCGGATACAGATCGCCGACGATCGCCGAGACGTTGGGCTTGAGCAGGCCGGTTCCGATGACGATCAGCACGAGACCGAGAAAGAACGCGCTGCGCGCGAAAAACGCGGAGAGGCCGATCGACAGGTGGCCGAGCGCGATGAAAATGCCGCCGACCCAGACTGACCGCTGCAGCCCAAGCCAGCGATCGGCGATCCATCCACCCGGCAGTGACGACAGATAGACCGATGACGCGTAGATGCCGACGATCGAGCTGGCTGTCACGCGGTCGAAACCAAAGCCGCCCTGCGCCAGGGCTGCGGTCATGAAGAGGACGAGAAGGGGCCGGATCCCGTAGAACGAGAACCGCTCCCACATCTCGGTGAAGAAGAGCGTCGCCAACCCGCGCGGCTGCCCGAAGAAACCACGGTTTTGGGTGTATTGCGCGAGATCGTTAGGCGGCAGGTCGACGGTGACGGCGCCGGCCTGTGGCTGATCGAAGACGGGCTTCTGGTTGATCGCCATGTCGATGTCCGATGGGTTCGTTATGCGCGTGCGTCGACCGCTATCACGGGCAGATACCGCTCTGGGGGCTTCGTCCCCCCTCTCGCCTGTTGTTGCTCCCAGCTTATCGCCGTCGGTGGTTGCTTGATGCATGCCGCCCAGTGCGCCGGAGCCTTCTCTTCCAGTGGCGGGACGATCGCCGCGCAGGCAGCGTCTTTCATGGGGTGGGTGCAGCGCGGATGAAAGACACAGCCAGGAGGCGGATTGGCGGGGGATGGCACGTCGCCCGAGAGCACGATCCGCGATTTCTTGACCTCTGGATCGGGCACCGGTACGGCCGAGAGCAGCGCCTGCGTGTACGGCATCAATGGCTCACGATACAAATCGTCGCCGGAGGCGAGCTCGACGATCTTCCCGAGGTACATCACGGCCACGCGATCGGCGATGTGCTCGACCACCGAGAGATCATGGGCGATGAAGAGATATGACAGATCCCGCTCTCGCTGGAGGTCTTGAAGCAAATTGACCACCTGCGCCTGCACGGAGACATCCAGCGCCGAGACAGGCTCGTCGCAGACGATGAAGCTCGGCTCGACCGAGAGCGCGCGCGCAATACCGACGCGCTGCCGTTGGCCCCCCGAGAACTCGTGCGGGTAGCGCGACGCGTACTCCGGGCGGAGCCCCACCTCGTCGAGCAGCTCGCGGACGCGCGCGTCCGCGGCGGCGCCCTCGGCGATCTTGTGAATCGTTAGGCCCTCGCGCACGATCGCGCCGATCGTCATGCGTGGGTTGAGCGACGAGAAAGGGTCCTGGAAGATGATCTGCATCTTGCGTCGCAGACGTCGGAGCGCGGCCGGGTCGAGAGCAAAGACATCCTGCCCGTCGAAGTGCACGGAGCCCGAGGTCGGCTCGAGCAGTCGGAGGATTACACGGCCCGTGGTCGATTTGCCGCAACCGGATTCTCCGACGAGACCCAGCGTCTCTCCTGCGCGGACGTCGAAGGACACACCGTCAACGGCGCGGACCGGATTCTGCCGGCGCCCAAAGATCCCGCCGCCAACTGGAAAGTATTTCTTCAAATGCGAAACGGAGAGGAGCGCCTCGCTCATGACGCCGCCACGCGTTGCGGCTGCTGCATAACGAGCGGCTCGTGGGGCTGGTTGCGCCGCTCAGGCTCCTCCGCAAGATGGCAACGCGACAGGTGTGCGCTCCCGATCTGATAGAGCGGTGGATGCTCGGTGGTGCAGCGTTCCCACGCGTACGGGCAGCGATCGTGAAAGCGGCACCCGCTCGGCCAACGCGTCGGCGGCGGTACGGTGCCTGGAATCGTGCGCAGCCGCTCGCGGGCCTCGCCAAGCCGCGGCATCGCCGCGAGCAACCCCTCCGTATATGGATGGTGCGGCTCCGCAAAGAGCGTTTTCACTTGCGCCTCTTCGACGATCTCGCCGCCATACATGACGATGACGCGCGAGACCGTTTCGGCGACCACGCCGAGGTCGTGCGTGATGAGCAGGATCGAAGTCCCGAAGCGGCTCTGCAGCTGTTGCAGCAGCTCGAGGATCTGAGCTTGGATCGTGACGTCGAGCGCCGTCGTCGGTTCGTCGGCGATGACGAGCGCGGGATTCATCACGAGCGCCATCGCGATGACGACGCGCTGACGCATGCCGCCAGAGAGCTGATGCGGGTATTCTCTCGCCCGCTGCGCGGGCGATGGAATACCGACGATTTGAAGCATCTCGACGGCGCGGTTCCAGGCCTCACGACGCGACGCCTTGCCGTGAATCCGTACGACCTCCGCGATCTGCTCGCCAACGGTGAAGACCGGATTGAGCGCGGTCATCGGTTCCTGGAAGACCATCGCGATCCGCGCACCGCGTACCGCGCGCAGCTCGCGATCGCCGAGAGTGACGAGGTCGCGCCCCTCGAAAACAATCTGGCTTCCGGGCTCGATGCGCCCCGGCGGCATAACGAGTCGCAATACCGAGAGTGCCGTGACCGACTTGCCGCACCCTGATTCGCCAACGAGACCGATCGTTTCCCCCGATCCGATCGAGAAGCTCACGCCGTCCACAGCGCGCGAAACGCCGCCGTCGCCATAGAAGAACGTGCGCAGATTCTCGATTTGGAGGAGAGTATCGGCCATGCGGGATGAATGAGCGTGCGTCAACGCGTCTTGCCGCCCGCAAGCTGGTGCGGGTCGAGCGCGTCGCGCAAGGCGGAGCCGAAGGTGTTGAAGGCGAGCACCGTCATGATGATGGCGAGGCCCGGGAAGAGTGCGATCCACCACGTCGCTTGAAAGGCGTCGCTGCCGTCGTAGAAAATGGACCCCCAGCTCGCCGTTGGCGCGCGCGTGCCGATCCCGAGGTACGAGAGCCCCGCCTCGAGGATGATAACGTTGCCGACGCCGAGCGTGGCCGCGACGAGGACCGGCGTGAGTACGTTCGGAAGAATGTGTCGCCAGACGATGCGCAAGCCCGGCGTGCCGAGCGCGCGAGCAGCTAATACATACTCGCGCCGGACGACCGACAGCACCTCGGCGCGAACCAGTCGCGAGACCTCGAACCATCCAGTGAAGCCAATGATGAGAATCAGCACGGTGAGCGGAACATGATTCCAAAGCGAGAGCAGTGCGATGAGCAACAAGACGCGAGGGATCGCAAGCAGCGCGTCGAGCAACCGCATCATGACCGCGTCGATTCGTCCGCCGACATAGCCGGCAACGAGTCCGTACGCCGTTCCGACGGTGGCTGAGAGCAGCACCGCGAGCATCGCGATCGACAGTGAGATGCGGGCGCCGAAGAGCATTCGGCTCAGCAGGTCGCGGCTGTACTGGTCGGTGCCGAGTGGATGGGCCAGCGACGGCGGCTGACTCTTCAAGCCGATGATATCGAGCTGGGCATTGGGATCGTACGGTGAAAGCTCACGAGCAAAGAGCGCGATCAAGCACAGCAGGAGGATCAGTGTGAGCGACCACCAGAGGGCGCTCGTTATGCGGCCACGTCGCTGCAGCGCGCCGAGGTCGCGCGGCGGCTCGTCGACGGCCGACGCGACGCTCGATGCGGCGAGTCGTTCAGCGGGTGCGGAGACGGGGATCGGCGACCGCATAAAGCAGATCGGCGAGGAAACTTCCGAGCGTGACCATGATGCCGCCGACGATCACGCTCCCGGTAACGAGGTCGTAGTCACGCGCCTGAATCGCGTTCGCGGCCACATAGCCCATCCCTGGCCAGGCGAAAACTTTCTCGACGAAAAAGGTGCCGCCAACGAGGCTTGGCAGCATGAGGCCGAGAAGCGTAATCACCGGCAGCAACGCATTCCGCAACGCGTGCTTCAACACCACCGCGCTTTCACCAAGTCCCTTGGCGCGTGCGGTGCGCACGAATTCTTGTGGCAGTACGTCGAGCAGGGCAGCACGCTGATAGCGCGCGATCCCGGCCGACGCGAGCAACGCGAGCGTCAGTGATGGCAACACGAGGTGCGCTGCCACATCGCGAATGCGACCACCTAACGACATATAGTCGTGCATGATCTGGTCAATCATCCCGCCGGCCGGAAACACCGGCAGCCAATATCCGAAGGCAAGGAGCGCCATGAGCGCCAGCCAGAAATCCGGAATGGAGTAAAAGAACAACAAGACGGCGGACAGCGACCGGTCGAACCAGCTGCCGCGTCGCAGGGCTTGCCACGCCCCGACGATGATGCCGAGTCCAAACGAGAGAACCAGGGCGACGGCCATGAGTAGCAGTGTTCGCGGCAGGACCTCGGCCAGGACATCACCAACGTAGCGGTGCATGGAGTGCGAGTACCCCAACCGGCCCCGCGCGACATTCCCAAGAAACAACACGAACTGCTCGAGCATCGGCCGGTTGTAGCCGAACTGTGCGCGAAGCTGGTTGCGCACGGTGGCGCTCATCGAGGTATCGCCGACGAATGAGAACGGATCGCCGGGGGCGAGACGGATGAGGAAGAAGCTGATCGTCGTCACGAGCAGGACGACGACCGCCGATTGCGCAACACGGGCGGCCAGATACCGCCGCACTCAGCTCCGACTCATGGCGTTCTCGTGCCAAGCCCGACGCGGTCGCGATCGATTCGCTCGTTAGGTGGGATCGTCCAGTCGGCGAGATGCGCCGACCAGCTGTCTGCACGAAGAACAGTCGGGTGAATACGCTTCTGCAACCCTGCGATGGTCGTCGGGTCGTAGAGCCAGATTCCGGGTGCATCGTCGATTTGCAGCTGGAACGCGCGCCGCATGAGCGCGCGCTGCTTCGAGATGTCGAAGGTGGCGACGGCGCTGTCGAGAAGCGCGTCGTACGTGGGATTCGAGTAGCCCGTGTAGTTTTGGCCGGCTGGCGGTACACCAGATGATCCCCACTGCTGCTTGTATCCGCTCGGGCTCGGGTCAGTGGATTCCCCGATCAGCATCGCGTCGAACGAACGATCGAGCATTTTCTTGCCGACCACGTTCATCTGTAGCTGGTCGAGATCGACCTCCGCACCCACGTGCCTGAGCTGCTCCTGAATGAGAACGCTATACGCGACTCGCGGCCGGCTGGAAACCGGCAGCGTGAGCGAAAATCGTAACGGTACGCCGTTCTTTTGTCGTACTGCGCCGGCCGACGGCTCGCGCCAGCCAGCCGAATCGAGGAGGGCTTTCGCCGCATTAACGTCGTAAGGCAGTAGAGGCAGCGTCGTGTCGGCAAATGAAATGCTTCGTGGAAATGGGCCGTGTGAAAGTCTGCCGAGGGATCCAAAGACGTTCTGAAGCATCGCCTTCCTGTCGAGCGCCATGGAGAGCGCTCTACGGACCTGGCGATCGCCAAATATTGGATGTGGGCGAGCTGAATTCTTTGGATCGACAAGATTGAAGCCCAGAAACGCGTACTGCACGTTCCCGTACGAGAGCGTTCTGTCGGCCTTGCTGCTGTCGACGAGGTGCACCTGGTCCGCCGGGACGATCTCGAGGTAGTCGGCTTGTCCACCGAGAAGCTGTGCGAGAGCAGCGCTGGCATCAGGAACGATGCTCCACACCACGCGATCCAGCTTCGCTCGGCCGAAATAATTCCCCGTGTCGGCAACGATCTCGAGTCTTCGGCCCGCGTCCCAACGCGCGAGGCGGAATCGACCAGAGCCGATACCCTTACGCGTGATGTCTGATGTACGGAGTTGATCGGGTGGGATGTCTTTGAGCAGGTGCTCCGGAAGGATGTAGATCTGGTAGACGAAATCGTAAAACGCCTCCGGTCGCCGCTGCTTGAACCACACGACTGCGGTCAGGGAGTCGTGTACGGAGACCGAGTCGACGGTGGAGATTTCCGAGCTGACATTTGCTCCAACCTTCGGATCTGTGAAGATCCCGTAGCTGAAGCGCACGTCGTTGGCGCGCACCGGCTGGCCATCGTGCCACCGAGCGCGCGGATTGATGTGGAATGCGACCGATAAAGAGTCGCGTGACCAGTCCCACTTATCGGCGAGATGCGGGGTGAATCCCTTGTCGCCGATGGTGTTCAGGTCGTCGCCGATGTCGGCGAGGCGGTCATACAGTTGATCCTGCAGGGCCCTGCCGACCTGCTCGAACGTGTACGGCGGAAAGATCGTAGCTGCGTCGGCCGGGACAGAAATAACCATGGTGCCGCCGGTCGCAGCTGCCGACGCGGGACCTTCTCGGCCACCACAACCTATCAGAGCGCTGCACACCACCAGAGCGAGGATTCTCGTGCGCATTGGGGAGGAGGAGGGAGCTAATTACAACTGCAGAAAAGCGCGAGAAGGGGAGTCGCGCTGCCGTCAACGCCGCCAGGTCCAGTCGTCGTCAAGATAGTGTCCTTGAAGCGCCTGCGCGCGTTCCATCAGCGCCGCATCGATCTCGATCTCTCGTGCGTTCGCGTCTTCGTTGTCGCGAACCGCGTCGAACAGGACTCGCGCGATGTCGCGATCCGTTGGGGCGCAGCCCAGGACTTCGCGGAGCGTTGCAGGCTTCGGAATGGCCTCGCCCTTCTGGATCAGGAGCGATGAGAGCTGCATCTGATCGTCTTCAACGAGTATCGAGCCGTGTTGCAGGAGTGCGCCGTCGCTGCGCCACTGTGCACTTCCGACGAGCTTGCGTCCATCGAGAGTGATCTCTCCGACCGACGGATGATGAAAGCAGGGGAGAAAGCCGGGATTCGCGGTTTCCGCGTCGTCGTCGCCGCGGCCGATGCGCTTGTCGACGACGGCGACTCCGCCGACGCCCAACGCGCGCAGACCAGCGATCAAGAGACGATTGATGCGGGCGTACGATTCTCCGAGATCACCGGCATTGTCCATGGATCCGGCAACCGCGTAGGTGACTTCGCGGTGATGAAGAATGGCGCGACCACCCGTGGGCCGTCGCACGACGTCGATGGCACGCTCGGCGAGTCGCGCGGGGTCATAGCTGCCGAGTGCCCTCTGATTTCGTCCAAAAGAAAGTGTTGGCGATCTCCACGAGTACACGCGCAACACCCACCCATTGGCGTCGCGAGCGAAGCGCATGAGCGCCTCGTCGAGCGCCATGTTGAAGGCGCCGCCAGCCGGCGGAGTGTGAAGCAGATGCCACATCGGTGACTGGAGGAGCGGAAAAGGCGAACTGTGCCCAGAAAACGAATCTTGCTTGACCCTTTCCTTAGATTCCAAGCGCGGAATGACCACCGAACGATACACCGCGACAGACGGATGCGGTTGCTTCAGCCGGCCGCTTCACGTGCGCGGCTCTACTTAGAAAATAGCAGGAGACGCGACGCGTCTCGTGAGGGTTCGAATGACCAGCAAGCCGTCGACGAGATCCGCCGAAGCGCACATGGATAGCGGCAGCTTCATAGCTCGCCACATCGGGCCCTCGGACGCCGAGCAGCACGAGATGCTGCAAACGCTCGGCTTCGACTCCCTCGATGCTTTTATTCAGGCGACCATCCCTGCATCGATCCGCTTAGTATCACCGCTCGCGATCCACGGCGGTCTGAGCGAATACGAAGCACTCGGCACGCTCCGACGCATTGCACTGAAGAACCAGGTGTACCGATCGTACCTGGGTCTCGGTTATAGCGACTGCATCACGCCGCCCGTTATCCAGCGCAACGTGCTGGAGAATCCGGGGTGGTACACGGCGTACACTCCGTATCAGGCAGAGATCGCGCAGGGCCGTTTGGAAGCGCTGCTCAACTTCCAGACGATGATCATGGATCTCACCGGGTTCGAGATCGCGAACGCCTCGTTATTGGACGAGGGCACCGCGGCGGCTGAGGCGATGACGCTGGCCAACGCGGCGCGCGGGAAGGACGGGAAGGAAGTGTTTTTCGTCGCCGACACCTGTCATCCGCAAACGATCGACGTGGTGCGCACGCGCGCCCACGCCCGCGGGCTCGAGATCGTCGTCGGGGATTTTAAAGATTATCAATTCGGGGCGAACGTGTTCGGCGCCCTCGTGCAGTATCCGGCGAGCGACGGTGCGATCGAGGATTATCGGGATTTCTGCGAGCGCGCCCATGCCGCCAACGCCCTGGTCGTCGCTGCGGCGGATATCATGAGCCTCGTGCTGCTTGCGCCGCCGGGTGAGTGGGGCGCCGACGTCTGCGTCGGCAGCTCGCAGCGCTTCGGTGTACCGATTGGTTTCGGAGGACCGCATGCGGCCTTTTTCGCGACGCGCGATGAGTTCAAGCGCTTGCTGCCGGGACGAATCATCGGCGTGTCGCGGGATGCGGACGGCAAGCCAGCGCTGCGCATGGCGCTCCAGACGCGCGAGCAGCACATCCGGCGCGAGAAGGCGACGAGCAACGTCTGCACGGCGCAGGTATTGTTGGCGGTGATCGCGAGCATGTACGCCGTGTATCACGGGCCCCAGGGGCTTCACTGGATCGCGCGGCGCATTCACCGGCACGCGGCGATTCTCGCAGCAGGCCTCGAAGAGCTTGGTTATGAGCTTGCTCATCAGGACTTCTTCGATACGTTGCGCGTTCGCGTCGCGGCAAAGCGAGGAGTGACTGCTGAGCAGATCATCGGTGCGGCGCGGCAACACCGCATCAACGTGCGAGAGGTGAACGGCAACGTCATCGTCGCGTTGGACGAGACGGTCACCTTCGTCGATCTCGCCGAGCTGCTCGAGGTATTCGCCGTCGGCAATGCCGCGCCGCGGCCGGAAACGCTCGCGCGCAGAGTCGACGATCGGTACGACGAGCGATTTTCCCGTACGAGCCCATATCTCACGCATCCCGTTTTCAATACGCACCATTCGGAAACGGAAATGCTTCGGTATCTCCATCAGCTCGAGGCGAAAGATCTGTCGCTCACGACGTCGATGATCCCACTCGGCTCGTGTACGATGAAGCTCAACGCGACGGCGGAGATGTATCCGATCTCCTGGCCCGAGTTCGCCCGTCTGCATCCGTTCGCTCCGGCGGACCAGACGCGCGGCTATCAGGAGATGTTCAAGAATCTCGAGCGCGCGCTCGCCGAGATCACCGGCTTCGCCGGTGTGTCGCTGCAGCCTAACGCCGGCTCGCAGGGCGAGTTCGCCGGACTGCTCGTCATTCGCGGCTATCACATGTCGCGCGGCGAGGCGCATCGTGATGTTTGCCTGATTCCGCAGTCGGCCCATGGGACCAATCCGGCGAGTGCCGTCATGGCCGGCATGCGAGTGATTGTCGTGAAGACAGACGAGAACGGCAACATCGACGTGGCCGATCTCGAGACGAAGGCCAAAGCCAATCGCGACCGACTCTCCGCGCTGATGGTCACCTATCCATCGACTCACGGCGTGTTCGAGGAATCGATTCGCGACGTCTGCCGCATCGTTCACGAGAACGGCGGCCAGGTGTACTTCGATGGCGCGAACATGAACGCGATGGTTGGCCTCTCGAAGCCGGCAGACATCGGCGCCGACGTTTGCCATTTGAACTTGCATAAGACGTTTTGCATTCCGCACGGCGGCGGAGGACCCGGCATGGGTCCGATTGGCGTCGCGAAGCACCTCGTGCCTTTCTTACCGGGCAATCCTGTAGTGAGAGTCGGCGGTTCCGAAACCGTAGGTGCCGTATCGGCGGCGCCCTGGGGCAGCGCGAGCATCCTGCCGATCTCGATGATGTACATCGACATGATGGGCGGAGACGGGCTCACTCTGGCAACCAAAGTGGCGATTCTCAATGCGAACTACATGGCCAAGCGGTTGGATGAGCATTACCAGGTGCTGTACAAGGGGCAGAACGGAATGATTGCCCACGAGTGCATCATCGATCCGCGGCCGCTCAAGGGCTCGTCAGGCGTCGACGTCGAGGACATCGCGAAGCGGTTGATGGATTACGGCTTCCATGCGCCGACGGTCTCCTTCCCGGTTGCCGGAACGCTCATGATCGAGCCGACGGAGAGCGAGTCGAAATCAGAGCTGGATCGGTTCTGCGAGGCGCTGATTCAGATCCGTGAAGAGATTCGCGAGATCGAGCTCGGTATCGCCGATCGTAACGACAATGTTCTAAAGAACGCGCCGCACCCAATGACGCGTGTCGTCAGCGACAGTTGGCCGCACGTGTACAGCCGCGAACGCGCGGCATTTCCCGCTCCGTGGACGCGCGCTCACAAGTTCTGGCCGACCGTTGGTCGCGTGGAAAGTGCGTACGGAGACCGGAATCTCGTGTGTTCGTGCCTGCCGACGGACGCCTACGCGGATGTCGTGGCGGAGGCCGATCGCTAGGGTGGAGGGCAGAAGACAGAGGGCACAGGGTGGACGGCAGAGCGTGAAGAGCAGACAGTGAAGGGCAGAGAGTGGGGAGCACAGGCTGGAGAGACACGGTCAAAAAAAATGGCCGGCGATCAAATCGCCGGCCTTTTCGCGGAGCCACCCTCTACTCTCCACGTCGACCCTCTGCCCTCTACTCACCCAGTCTCGTCGAATACTCCGCCGCGCCAAGCAACTCGTCGCGCTCGCTCGGGTTCCGGAGGCGGACTTTGATCATCCAGCCGTCCGTGTAGGGCGCCGTGTTCACGAGCGCGGGCTCCTTGTCGAGCCGGTCGTTGACGTCAACGACCTCACCGGTGATCGGCGCGTACAGTTCGGATACCGCCTTCACCGCTTCGACAGTTCCGAAGACGTCGTGCTTTCCGAAGTTGGAGCCGATCTGAGGTAGCTCGATGAAAACGATGTCGCCAAGCTCACCCTGGGCGTAGTCGGTAATTCCGATGGCGACCACGTTCTCCTCGTCCGTGGGCTTTACGTATTCGTGCTCCTCGGTGTAGAGGAGATCTTTCGGGATATCTGACACAGAAGTTCGATGAACGTGTAAGTCGAGGCGCGGCGGAGTTTAGAGGCAGCTGAAACGGGTGTCAACGCGACGCCCGCCCGTCAACGCCTCAAACGCAGACCTCCGACTCCTGCAGCAGTTGCGCCCACACCTCCGCAACCTGCTGTTCGAGCGCGTTCAATGTTCCCGCGTTCACGAGGATGAAGTCGGCACCCGCCCGTTTGAGCTCCGCGGGCATCTGCGCGGCGATCATGTCCATCGCCTCCGTCTCGCGCAGACCACGGTCGCGAACGAGGCGCTCCAATCGCAGTGGCCGGGGCGCATCGACGAGCATGATGCGGTCGAAGCGGGGCGCCATGTGCTTCTCGAAAAGCAGCGGAATGTCGCACACCACGACGCGATCGCCACGCTGGCGCGCATCGTCGAGGAGACGCTGGCGGAGACTCTCGACCTCCGGGTGGACGATCTCGTTCAGCTCCTCCAGTTGTTTCGCGTCGCTGAACACGGTTCGGCGTAACGCCGACCGGTCGAGTTGCTGGTCTGGCCCGACAATCGACGTCCCCCACCGCGTCACGATCTTCTCGTACGCCGGGGTGCCGAACTCGACGGCTCGCCGCGCGAGCACATCGGCATCGATGATCGTCGCGCCGCGCTCAGAAAGCAGCTGCGCAACCGTCGATTTTCCGCTGCCGATGTTTCCTGTCAGACCGATAACCAGCATCGCCTTGCCCCCTCCGCCACACGGTGATCCACACCTACTCGCGCGCCAAGGTAGGTTTTATGCGCCCAGGCGTCAACGCCGCACATCCGGGAACGGATGGCGGTACTGCACCATTCATAGCCGCATCAGCCGAACCGACGGAGATCATCGTGACGAAGGACTCGACCATCAATCGCAGGGCCAAGCCGTCGGCCACTCCGATGGAGCAGCGTCACGTTCTGGACGGAAGTAAGACACCTGAGCCGGCGGGGGACGAAGGTTGGGACCTGGACCCCGGCTCGACGAGCGCCGGATACGCCTCGATGGTTGCTCGGCAACTCGCTCTCCTTGGCGAGGATCCATCGCGCGAGGGGCTCATCAAGACCCCTGTTCGTGTGGCGAACGCGATGGCCTGGCTCACCCGCGGCTACGACGAGTGCGTCGAGGACGTGGTTGGAGATGCCCTATTCGTCGAAGAACATCGCAACATGGTGATGGTACGCGACATCGAGCTGTACAGCCTGTGCGAGCATCACATGCTTCCATTCTTCGGAAAGGCGCACGTGGCCTACATCCCGAACGGGCGCATCGTGGGGCTTTCCAAGCTGCCGCGGATCGTGGAGGTCTACGCGCGGCGACTGCAGGTGCAGGAGCGACTCACCGAGGAGATCGCCGGTGCCATCGAGCGAGTGCTCGAGCCCGCGGGCGTGGGCGTCGTGATCGAGGCGTATCACCTCTGCATGATGATGCGAGGCGTCGAGAAGCAGAACTCCAAGACAATAACGAGCGCGGTGCGCGGTTCTTTCCGCGACGACGCGCGCACGCGGGCGGAGTTCCTGTATCTGGCGCACGGGAGGGATACGTTTGGCCCATGAGGGCTAGGGGCTAGGGACTGCGCCTAACCCCTAGCCCCTGTCAGCACCAGCTGCTCCTCGTCCTTCCTTGGCACCGAATGGCACGATCGGCATCGCGCCTCGTACGTCTCGGCGCTCCCGACCATGATCGTCGGTGAGTCGTACCGCGCGGGACGACCGGCGATGAGACGCTGATTCCGGCTCGCGGGATTGCCGCACCGCACGCAGATCGCGTGCAGCTTGTCCACCACTTCGGCGACGGCGAGCAGTTGTGGCATCGCGCCGAACGGTTCACCGCGAAAGTCAGTGTCGGTGCCGGCGACGATGACGCGAATGCCGCGACCGGCCAGCGAAGTCGCAAGCGTGACTACCGATGGATCGAGAAACTGCGCTTCGTCAATCGCGACGACTCGCGTATCGTCGTCGATGGCGCGTGCGATCTGCTCCGGTGTGTCCACGGGGATGGCCTCCACGTGACGGCCGTCGTGGCTCGAGATCTGGTAAATCCCTGTGTAACGCTCGTCGAGATGGGACTTGAACACCTGCACCTTGTGGCGCGCAATGATCGCGCGGCGCACCCGGCGTATGAGCTCTTCACTCTTCCCACTGAACATCACGCCGCAGATGACTTCGATCCAACCACCACTGCGGCTGAAGTACAGATCCGATATCACTCGTGATCTCCGGAGTGCGGCGGACGCGCGGAGCGATCGGTACCACGCTCATCAGAGTCGCGGTTGTTCCGATCGCGATTGGCGTCGCGACGCATTCCAGAGTCGCGTCGAGAACCACGATCTGCAAGACGTCCACTGCGAGACGCACCTGGCCGGCTGCTGCGCTCCTGGTCTACGCGCGCGACAACTCGACGGCCACGAATTGTGCTCCCCGCCAGCTTCGCCAGGACGCTGTCGGCGACGTCACTCGCGATCTCGACGAGGCTGTGATTCTCGCGAATATCGATCTTACCGATCTGTGCGCTCGTTATGTGCGCCTCATTGGTAATTGCGCCCACGAGATCACCCGGCCGCGCATTGTCCATCGCACCGACGTTGATGAAGATGCGCGTCATCGCCGCCGGTGCCGCGGTACCTCCTGGCGCAGCATGCGCCGCGCGACCTTCCATCGCGCGCGCTCGCGCGGAGTCACGCTCGAAGCGCGCCTGCTCGAGTAGCCGCAGCGTCGCGGCGGCGATCTCGATCCCGTCGTAGCTCTCGAGCAGCGGCTCCAGCGCAAGCAGCTCGCGCGCGAACGCGCCCGACGACAGGATCTCTCGCAGCTCGATCCGCAACAGCTCCTCGCGACTCCTCGCGCGGAGCCCCGCCTCCGAAAGCGTGAATGGCGTCAGCGGCGAGCCACCCGCGAGCACGCGCAAGCTCGCGAGCAACCGGGGCTGCGCGAGCGCGACGACGCGCCGCGGCTGCGGTCCGACGGCTTCGCTGAGCTCCTCTCGTGAGGCTGGGATGTCGTACAGAACGACGACATCGGACTCACCAGGGCCAGCGGCGCGAGCGACGCGAACACCCGTTTCGTCAGCCGCTTCAGGCTGTGCGTAGCCGAGTGCGCGGAGCAGATCGCGGACGTCGCGTTCGCTTTCGTCGGTGCGAACGTAGACCATTCCACGCGCCGGATCGATGTCGTCGAGCAACCGGCGCAGCGCGGGCAGACGTGACGCCGCGGCGACCGAGACGTACTGCAAACCCACAGCGAGTGCTGAGGCGTCGGCGGCCGGCGGTGCGACGCGTCGGGCGCGGCGTGCATAGCGCTCGATGAGCTCTTCCACGTCGGCGTTGATCTCGTTCGCGACGACGATTCGCGCAGCATCCTTGGGAATTTCCGCCATCAAGGTTTCGAGGATGCTCTCTTCGCCGCCAGCAATCAGTTCGTCGACCCAGGCGAGCACCACACCGCGTACTTGCTGGAGTTTGAGCGACGAACCCTGCACGAGCGCGAGCAATTCGGGTGGCGCCCCGGCGACGACCTGTGCACTCGGCGCGCCACCAATGCCACGCAGCAGGCGCGCTGCACGCCGCGCCGTGGTCGCCGCGATCGCGCGTAGCGGCCGGCTGCCGGCGAGCCGAACGACTGACGCCGATGCGCTTGCAGCAGCTTCCGCGTCTGCGCACACGATCAAGAGTTGGACGTCTGGCAGTGAGTCATCGATCCGATCGAGCACGGGAGCGAGGACGTGCGCCAGCGACGCCCAATCGTGGGGCATTTGGTAAACTACGTTTTGCCCTCGCGTCACGGCGGACTCTTTTGCTTCGTGATCCAATTCGGCCTCGACAGGGCTCTGGCCACGCGTGTGACGTGGCACACCGACCAGACGGTCCCTAGTATTGCCGGGCCGACAAGTATAGCGGGCCCCGGAACCCCAACCAAATCGATCCCAGATTCCGCAACGACCGCGCCCTTCGCTCATTTCGCACACGATGTCCGCACGCTACTCCCCTTCCGTCAACATTGCCGATCTCGAAGAGTCGGCAACGATCGCGGTCTCCGCGCGCGCGAAAGCGCTGCGCGCCGCCGGTCGAGCCGTCATCGACCTCGGCGCTGGAGAGCCCGACTTTCCAACACCGTCGTTCATCAGAGAGAGCGCGAAACGCGCGCTCGATGCCGGCGCTACTCGATATACGCTCGTCGAAGGCATTCTCCCGCTCCGCCAGATCATCGCTGACCGCGCCAGCGAGCGACTCGGCGAAGCGGTCATCGCGCCGAGCGACGTCGTTGTCTCGACAGGGAGCAAGCAGTCGTTGTTCAACAGCTGCTTCGTTCTGTTTGGTAGCGGCGATGAAGTACTGGTGCCGACGCCGGCGTGGACGAGCTATTATCAGATGCTCAAGCTCGCGCGGGCCGCGCCCATCGTCGTTCGCGGCCACCGTGAGAATTCACTAAAGGTCACGCCGCGCGATCTCGAGCAGGCGGCCTCTCCACGTACGCGCGGTGTGATGCTCAACTCGCCGACGAACCCGACTGGCGCGGTCTATTTCGCTCGACGAGCTGCGCGCGATCCTGCGTCTGGCAGCGTCTCGCGGCTGGTGGGTAGTGAGCGACGAGATCTATCGCGAGATCAGCTACGACTCGCCCGCGGCGTCGCTGCTCGACGCGGCGCGTGGCGATTCGGCTTTACGCGAGCGTCTCGTCATTGTCGACGGCGTCGCGAAGGCGTACGCGATGACCGGCTGGCGCATCGGCTGGTCGATCGCGCCGCGCGCTGTCGCGCAAGCAGTGTGCGCCTTCCAGTCACACACCACGTCGAACACGAGTACGATCTCGCAGCACGCCGCGTTATGCGCACTGTCGTCGCGCGATCAGTCGGACGCCGCGATCGAGACGATGGTCGGCGAGTTCCGCCGCCGGCGCGATGCCGCAACGGAGCTCCTGCATGCAGCGTGTGTGGATTTCGTCGATCCGAGTGGCGCGTTCTACCTGTTCATAAGAGTGCCGGCGCGCGAGAATGATCTCGAGCCTGGCAGCACGTTCGCGCGCGAGCTGCTCGACGCGCACGACGTCGCCGTTGTCCCGGGCGCGGCGTTCCGCGCACCGGAGTGGATACGCATGTCCTACGCGGCGCCGATGGAGGATGTGGTCGAAGGGGTGAAGAGAGTAGTGGACTTATTGGGCGGGAAATTGAAGTAAGGGTTCCGGCTCAAACTATCGGCGCCCGCCTCGAGAGAAGCTGCCCTCCGCTCTCAGTGCACATGTAGTCATCCTCGATTCGCACTCCCCACATTCCCGGCATGTAGATCCCAGGTTCGACTGAGAACACGTACCCCGGCGCCAGCAGCTTCGTATTCCCCTCGACCATCCACGTCGGTTCGTGACCGTCCATACCCATGCCGTGGCCTAACCGGTGGGTGAAGTACTGCCCGTACCCACCTTTCGTGATCACCGCCCGCGCGGCGCGGTCGATCTCCTGCGCCGGAACGTCAGGGCGTACGCGCGCCATCGCCGCGTCCTGCGCATCGTGAACGAGGTTGTACACCTCGCGAAATCGTGCCGGTGGGGCGTCGCCGAACCAGCGTGTACGCGTAATGTCAGATGTGTAACCTTGAAACTCGCCGCCGGCGTCGATGAGCACCACGGTCTGGAGGGCGAGCTTCGTCCCGATCGTCCCCCCGTGAGGCAGCGCGGACTGCGCGCCGAATTGCACCAGGCCGCCGCCATCGATGCCGCGCTTTGCGTGCTCTTCGGCGACCATCTTGGCGACGTCTTGATCGCGCATGCCGACCTCGAGCCGATCGAACGTTGACGCGATGGCGTCTTCGGTGATCTCGATGGCGCGACGCATTCGTATGATCTCTTCCGGAGTCTTCACCAATCGCAGTTGCTCGAACACGCTGCTGCCGTCGATCAGCTTCGCGTCCGGCAGCGTACGAGCGACCGCCATCGCCGTCCAGTAATCCGTCTTTGGCTCGACGACTATGCTCGGGGCAGTCGACGCCGCGCCCGAGGCACTCATCGCATCACGGACGAGCGCGAACGGATCGTCCTGTTCTTCCCAGCCGCGAACCGGCGCGTCGACGCGCGATCCGCGCCGCACTCGCTCGACCTCGAAAGAAGGAGCAACCAGAACCGGCGAACCGTCGACCGGAAGGAGGAGCGCGATCAAACGCTCGCTGCGACCATAATTACTGCCGACGAGGTATGTGAAGTTCGTCGCGCCGCTCGTCGCGAGGAGGATTGTACCGCCGGCGTCTCTCGTCAGTTGCCGCGCTCGTTCCAATCGACGCGCAAAGACCGACGGATCGAACGGCGCGATCGGGGGATAATGTGACTTGACCGTGATGTTCGTCTTCGGAAGCGTCGGCACGCGTGGAGCCGAGAGGGAACTGCGGTCGACGTTGGCGAGATAGCCGACGTCGAGTGCGGCGCCGGCCCCGAGCACGGAGACGGATGAGACGAACGATCGACGATCCATGGTAGCGTCCGATTGAAGGCTCGGAGGAAAGTGACGCGGCAAACGACCGCGCCGCTAGCGAGCGACTGAGGGAACGATATCTTAGCAGCGCCGTGCTGACTTGAAATATCGCATTCGTCGCTCGCGTCACCTCGAGTCCGCGCCTCAGAGTTTGGAAAAGCCACGAGCCGTTCGCTTTGGTGTACGCTCGCGCAGCAGAAATCACCGAAATTCGCGACCGACAAGGAGAGCCAACGTGAACATTGCGGTCCAGCTCGAGCCAGCGAACGGCGCGCCTCCCGAAGTCGAGTACAAGTGGGACGCCGACACCGACATTCTGTCGGCGCAGTTGAAAACGCGCAGCCTCGGCAGCGGCATGTCGGGATCCGTCGAGGTCGAGGGGAAGGACGGCTCCTGGATCATTCTCGACGTTGCCGAGGGACGCATCAACGGCGTCGAGGTGGCGGTGTGGCCCGACGTGCGCAAGCTGCCGACGCTCTCGCCGCCTAACCAGGTGGAAGATGCGCGCGTCATTCTGCCGTCACGTCAGTCGCAGCCAAACATCGCGGCGGTCGAGGTGGACACGCCGCTCATCGCCGAGGCGGACAGCACCGAGCGCGTGATCCACTTCAAGCTGGGCAAGACTCGTGAGGCGCGCACCGTGCGCGTCGGCCGCGATCTGCTTCTCGACGTCGATCGACAGAGCCAGATCGCTGGCGTCTGGTTGCTGAACGTTCCTCCATTCCCGGACGGCATGGCGCGCCTCGACGAGCTCTGAGCCGAGCGTGATTACAACCATTGTACTGATTCGGGTCGAGCCGCCGATGATTCCGAAGGCGGCTCACATGTTGGCAGGCGTCGATGGTGTAACGGAGGTCTACTCGGTGTCGGGCGAGTGGGACCTCGTCGCCATCGTGCGCGTGCCGCAGTACGACGACATCGCGAAGGTCGTCACCGAGGTATTCCCGACGGTGCCGGGCATTCAACGCACGCAGACGCTGACGGCGTTTCGCGCGTACTCGAAAAACGATCTTCAACAAGCGTGGGATATTGGCGTTGAATGAGGGACTAGGGGCGAGGGCCTAGGGGTTAGAGAATGCGGAGCGCGTCGGATGGGATCTGATCATTCAGAACGGCTTCTCAACGAGCGCGCTATCCCAATTGACCCTCGGACCTACTTCCCTAGCCCCTAGCCCCTCTCACCGTGTCAGACCGAACCGGCGATTACATCTCGGCCCTCTTCGCGCCCGAAGACCAGCTCCTCGCGTCGCTGCGTGAGGAAGCTGATCGCACTGGCCTGCCCCCGATTTCCGTTTCGGCGGACGAAGGCCGACTTTTGCAAGTTCTACTCACGTCGATTCGCGCGCGGCGCGTCCTCGAAGTCGGCACGCTTGGGGGCTACTCCGCGATCTGGATGGCACGAGCGCTGCCCGCGGACGGTGAGCTTGTCACAATCGAGATCGAACCAAAGCACGCCGAGTTTGCCCGTCGCTACATCGAGCGTGCTGGCCTCTCTGATCGCATCGACATCCGGATCGGCCGCGCCCTCGACGTGCTGCCCAGTCTCGACGGCGAGCGATTCGACGCCGTCTTCATCGACGCCGACAAAGAGCCGATGCCCAATTATTTCGAGTGGGCGCTCCGGCTGCTCCGACCGGGCGGACTGGTGATCGCCGACAACACGCTGTGGGGCGGCAAGGTCTACGACGACGCGGAACAGGACGAAAAGACCACCGCCGTCCGCGAATTCAACAGGCGAATGGCGACCGATCCGCGGATACTGTCCATTCTCGTTCCCACCCACGACGGCGTAGCGATTGGCGTCGTCCGCTAGTCTCTCTACTCCCAGCCGTCCGCACGCAGCCCTCTACGCTCAGCGCTCTACACTCGGCGCGCTGATCTTCCCTCTCGTCGTGCGCACCCTTAGTGTGCACACGGATGACCGTCGTCTTGCGCGCCGCCACCGATCAGGGGCTACTAGCCCTCCAGCGGCAACTGCGCGCCCTCGCGCCCGACATCGCGCTCGTCACCAACGGTGACCAGGCGCTCGAGCGTGTCACACCCGACGCGCGGCCGCCTCGACTCGTGGGCGCCGACGTCATGGAGGGGAGCGTGATGCGCGCACGGCGCGTCTTCGGTGATCACGAGGCGGCGTTCGCAGCGTTCCTCGACGGAACGCAGACGAGCCGAGTCGTCGCCTATGTCGACGGGACGCCGATCGTACACGGCACGGTGGCGGCCGTGGTGCGCATGCGGCGCAACCGGCGCCTAACGACATGGCATCGCCCGATCGTCAGACGTCGACTTTACGCGTGCTTGCGCGCGTTCACGCCCGAGCAAGTGCGCGCGTTGCACGCACTGGGCCTCGAGGTCGTCGACACGACGCCGGCGTCGCAAGAGCCGGCCCTGCACCCGTTCATTCTGCGCGACGAAGCAGTGCATCGTGTCCAGGAGGATCGGGAGGAGGCCGAGCGCGAGCTCGCCGAGCGTTGGTGCCACCACGAGCGTGAGCCGCTTTTCATCGACGGCGGCATCAGTGGCAGCGACAAGGTTGCCGTCTCAGCGTGTACTGTTGGCGTAGTGAAGAGCCACCGCACGCTCTACGCCGAGGGCGACGCGCTCCAAACGATCTTTGGCCTGCGGAGTGGCGAGCGCTCGAGTGTATTTCGCGTGACGTCGCCGAAACGTATTCCCGTCGCGAGCTGGTATCTGCGACTGCGCGATCCGCTCGGCTACGATCCAATGTGGGGTCTGGTCCGCGTCGAGATCGCCTGTCCGGCTCACATCGACGCCGATTCTGTCGGGCCCACGGCCGACAGAGTCTCCCTCTGGATTTTGGCGGAAGCAACGCCGCTTGCTCTGCCCGACGGTCGCTGGGACAAAATGGTCTATGGAATTCGTGATTGCGAAGAATTTCTTCACGCGGTGACATGACGACGGCTGCACTCACTCCACTCGGCCGCGTCGTCGCCACCGAGCGACGCCCCAACACGCCGCACGAGTTTCATTTCTGGACGTCGCTCGACTCGCCAGTCGGTGTCGGTACGATCGTTAGGGTGGAAGGGAAGTATACGATCAACGGGCAGATCACGCGCGTGTACGGCGTCGTCGTCGAGGGATTCAGCTACTCGGATCTCCAGTCGCCGCTGCATGACGTGTTGGGACACGATGGGAGCCCGGCGTCCGCGTCGCTCGCCTCGACGGAGCGCGCCGAGATCAGGCTGTACACGGCGGCAGTTTTGCGCCAACTGCCTGACGAGCCGCTGCAGCCCGTGCCGTTAGGCGACGTCCATCTCGCCGATGACGCCGACATTGCCGTCGCGCTCCGCATGGATGGCTACCTCGCCGACGGGGCACGCACGGGGATTCCAATCGGCGTCTATCACGCTGGTGGCACCGACGCGCCCATCTATCTCGATGCGGATTTTCTCATCGGACCGGAGGCGGCGCATCTCAACATCACCGGCGTGTCTGGCCTCGCGACCAAGACGAGCGCCATCGAATGGATCCTCGCGTCGCTCTTCACCCACTTTCCCGAGCAGAAGGGCTCGATTGCCGCCGTCTGCTTCAACGTCAAAGGTCCCGATCTGTGCTTTCTCGACCAGCCCGGCGAGATCGACGAGCGGGATCGGGCGCTCTACGAGAAGTGTGGCGTTTCGCCGGCGCCGTTCGGAAACGTTCAATATTTCGCCCCATACAAGTCCGATGGCGTCTCGCTCAACACGCTCCGTTCGAACGAGGCGCTCCTGGATAACGTGACGGCGTTGACGTGGGGCCTTCGCGAAGTGCTCCAATACGCCGAGGTGCTCCTCAACAAGGACGACGTCGACGCGAAGGCGGATGCCCTGATCGATTTCATACGAGAGCGCATCGTCGACCGGGATTTTCACGATGAGCTGGTTCTGCCGGGAAAACGATACCGGGTCCGATCGTTTGCCGATCTCGAGCAGTGGTTCAAGGACCTGCTCGTTGCCCTGGAACATCGTGGCAACGAGAGCTGGCGCACGCACCACATCGCCACGATTCGTAAGGTCCGTAACCGTCTCTCGAACATCTCGACTCGGTGCGCCGGTCTCGTGACCGACGACGGGAATGTCGGTGACCTTCCCTTCGGGAGCTTTCAGGACCGCACGGTGTATGTGATCGACGTCGCCTCACTCGAGGAGGACGCGCAGGATCTGGTCTTTGCGCGCGTCGTCACGAAGCTGCGGGAGCACCTTGAAAAGCGAGACCTCGGCGTCAAGCACGTCGTGGTTTTCGTGGACGAGCTCAACAAATACGCGCCGAGCGACGGGCAAGACACCTACGTTCGCAAAATGCTGCTCGATCTGGCGGAGCGCGGACGGTACTTGGGTCTCGTCCTGTTCAGCGCGCAGCAATTCCGCTCGCAGGTGCACCGGCGCGTTGTCGGGAACTCGGGAACAGCGCTGTATGGTCGTATGGACGCGGACGAGCTGGCGACACCGGGTTATTCGGTCCTCAGTCCGGCCGTGAAGACGAAGCTTGCAACGCTCGAGAAGGGACAACTCATGGTGCGGCACCCGCACTTTACACAACCGATCTTCGTGCGCTTTCCGCGGCCGGCCATCATGCGTGGCCGCGATGGTGCGGAGCGGTATCCGCAGGCACAGGACGTTACGCTCGAGGCAGCGCTGCTCCGGTCGCTCCGTCCGCTCGATCCGACGCTGACTCTCAATTGGATCCAGGACGTCGTCGTGTTGCACGAGGAGGAGGATGTGATTCGGGCGCGCAATGCAACGCTGCGCGAGCGGCCGTCCGACGTGCGGCGGTTTTTCAAGGCGCAGCTCGCGTCGCGCGTGCCAACGACGCCGGTCACGCCGCGACCGATGGTCACTCCGATCCGCTCGGCGCCAGCCGACGATCCGTACGGCCCCTGATCGCTGACCATGCTTCGCGCACGCTTGCGCCGCAGTCATCTCTTGATCGGCGTCGTTATGTGCCTGACGAGGGCGCTCGCGGCCGGTGCGCAATCCGTGTTGCTGGAAATCCGCCCGCGCGTTGGTGACACGCTGCATTTGCGTCTCGATCAGCAGACGGAGCTCACCGGCCTCCGTCGGCCCGGCAGTTCCTCGGCGACGTCGGTCACGACGACGATGCGCGTCTACTCACGCGCGATTGTGGAGCGGAGCGTCCCGACCGCGACGTACGTACGAGCCGTCACGGATTCGATCCAGCTGAGCTCAAACGATGAGCGAGCGTTCAATCTCGAGAACGAGGCACGCCGCTCGCTCGAGGGGCGCGCGATGATGCTCCGCATCTCGCCGGACGGAACCGTCTCGCTCGCGGACACGACGGACACTGCGCCCGACGTTGCCGAAACGATGTCGCTCATGCCAGCGGCGTTCCCACGCGGTCCAATCGAAGTGGGCTACACCTGGAGCCGTGAGATGCCCGTGCCGGCTGGCGGACGACCCGCGCCCGGCGGCGTCATGAGCGCGTGGCTGCACACGAAGTTCCGTCTCGATTCGCTCTCTCGTCATGGCACCATCGCGTATGTGTCCATGCGTGGAGAGATGAGCCCCGATCCCGACGCGGGATTGACGCAAGGCGCGGGGCCCGTGCTCGAAAGGGGCACGGTGACGGGGACCATGCTCGTCGACCGCACGCGTGGATGGCTAACGGAATCGCAGTTCACGATCGTTGCGCACTCGGTCGTACGCGTCCCTGGCACAGATGACACCGTGATGCGATTTGAGACCCGCGTCACACAACGCATGAAGACCGTCGAAAAGCGTCCGTAGAATTCTCAGGCGAGGGGAGCCGAAGCGAGCGCAAGCGAGTACCTTCGGCGTATATTTGGCGCCGGGCTCTCCGCGTCTCGACTCCCGCAGCATGCGTCTCGTCCATTTATCGGACCTGCACCTCGGATTTCGTCAGTATCAACGTCTCACTCCCGGCGGGATCAATCAACGGGAGGCAGACGTTGCGCGATCGTTTCAGACGGCGATCGATCGCATCATCGCGCTGCAGCCCGATATGGTGCTGGTCGCGGGCGACATATTCCACAACGTCCGTCCGACGAATCCGGCGATCGTGCACGCGTACTTGCAGTTCAGCCGCTTGCGGGCGGCGCTGCCTAACGCTCCGGTCGTGATGGTCGCGGGCAATCACGACACGCCCCGCGCGACCGAGACGGGCAGCATTCTGCGGCTGTTTCGAGAGTTTGGCATTCACGTCGCCTATTCGGAACCAGAGCGCTTCTATTTCGGCGAACCAGGCATTTCGGTGCTCGCCGTTCCCAACGTGCCAAAGCGGCCTTCGCTGAAGCCCGATCCAAATGCGCGCTTCAACATTCTCGTGCTCCACGGCGCCGTGGAGGGTACGTTGCCGGCATACTTCCTCACGGCTGATCGCGCCGGGCTGGAGATTCCACGGTCAGAGCTCAACGCCGCCGCGTGGGATTACGTCGCGCTTGGCGATTATCACGTCCATCGCCAGATCGAGGCTAACGCGTACTATTCGGGAGCGATCGACTATACGAGCCAGAATGCGTGGGGCGAGCTCTACGAGGAGCGTGTTTCCGGGCTGCCCGGGAAGGGATTGGTCGAGTGGAACCTCGAGAGCGGCGCGCACACCTTCCACGCACTGCCACCCTCGCGTCCACTCATCGACTTGCCGCCGATCTCGGCGCGCGGCCTCACGGTGGCCGAGCTCGATGAGCGTATTCAAAGTGCGGTCGCCGGCGTTCGCGGCGGCATCGAGGATAGGATCGTGCGTCTGATCGTACGCGATCTGCCCCGCCACATTGCTCGCGATCTGAACCACAAGGCGCTCCGTGATCTCAAACGGCGCGCGCTGCACTTCCATCTCGATACGCGCCGACCGGAGGTCGCGCGACTCTCCGTCCAGGGTGCACCGGGACGACGTCCGTCGCTCGCGGAGGTCGTCCGCGAAAAATTGATGAGCCGCGTGCTCGAGCCGGACATTGATCGCAAGGAGCTGGTCGCGTTAGGCCTGCGTTATCTGAGTGAAGCCGAGAACACCGTCAGCCCGGCGCACTTTGGCGCCGACCCGGCGACGGATGGGAGCGGATGACTCCGTGCGTCTGAACTCGCTCCATCTTAGCAACTTTCGGCAGCACGCCGACACGCATATCGTCTTCGACTCGGGCCTGACGGGAATCATCGGTCCTAACGGCGCCGGCAAGTCGACGATCCTCGAGGGCATCGCGTGGGCGCTGTACGGCACGCCAGCGGCCCGCGGCACTCGCGACTCGATTCGATTCAACCGAGCGGGCGCGCGCGCCCAGGTGCGTGTCGAGCTGGATTTCGAGCTTGGCGGCCATCGCTATCTCGTCTCGCGCGGCCTAACGAACGCCGAGCTGTTCCTCGACGGCGCGAGCTCGCCGATCGCGAACACGATCACCGGGGTCACCGAGCTGCTCCGGCGGCGGCTCGGGATGAGCCTCGACGAGTTCTTCAACACGTACTTCACCGGCCAGAAGGAGCTGAGCGTGATGGCGGCGATGGGGCCGTCGGAGCGCGCACAGTTCCTCTCGCGCGTGCTCGGCTACGAGAAGCTACGAACGGCCCAGGCGCTGGTTCGCGAGCGCCGTCGCATCATTCTCGCCGAGGCTGCTGGGCTCCGCGCGGGAATGCCCGATCCGGAGAGCGTCGCGCGCATGCTCACGGATGCGCACACCCGGATGGAGCTTGCGGAGACGCGACAACGGGACGCGACCGAACGCCGTGCGCGCGCCTCGAGCCTCCTCGATCACGTCACGCCACGCTGGGAGACGTTGCAACGAGAGCGCGAGCGGCTGCAGGCGCTGCTCGCCGAGCTTCGCGTGGCCGAAAGCGAGGCTGCTGGCCTCGCACGCGATCGCGAGCGGCTGGATCGGGAGCTCGCGGACGTCGCCACCGCGCGCGTCGAGCTCGAGAAGATCCGCGCGGAGATCGCGCCGTTAGGCGAGATCGTCGCCGCCCTGCACGAGATGGATCGTCTGTACGCGGAGGAGGGACGTCGCCGGACGCTACTCGAGAGCGTGCGGGCGCTGTCCGATGATCTCGGGCGGCTGCGCGAGCGGCGAGCGAAGGTCGAGGCAGCGCCCGGGTTGGAGGAGCAGGCGAACACTGAGCTGGCGGAGAAGCGGCGCGAGCTGCAGCGGACGGACGAAGAGCTCGAGGAGAAGCGAACCGATTGGGTGCGTGACCGGCAGGAAGCGGAGACCAAGCTCGAGGCGTTGCGCCGACAGCACGCGGAGCTGAAGGACCAGCGCGAGCGACTCGTCGCCGCCGGCGAGAACGGCATCTGTCCGACGTGCGCGCGACCGTTGGGCGATCATTATCGTTCCGTGCTCGATCTCATCGATGATCAGCTCAACACCGCCGTCGTCGACGGGAGCTACTACCGCAAGCGGCTCGATCAGTTGGTCGAGATGCCGCCGACAGTCAAGACGTTAGGCGAGCAGCGCCGTCTGGCGCTCGAGAGCGTCGGGAAGCTGGAGCGGCGGCTCGCTCGCGTGCAGAGCGCCATCCAGGAGTTGGCCCAGATCGCGCGAGAAATGACGCAAAAGGAAGAGCGCGAAGAGGTCTTGCGCCGCGAACTCGCCGACATACCCAGCGGCTATCGGGCAGACCAACACCAGCATCTGCGCCACGAGCTCGAGCGGCTCCAACCGCTCGATGCCCGAGCAGCACGGCTCGGCGCGCAAGTCGAGCGCGACGGCCAATTGCGACGCGAGCGCGAACGGGTCGGCCAGGCGTCCGACCTAACGACGAACCACATCGCCGAGCTGCGGTTGCAACGCGACGCGGTGCAGTTTTCCGAGCAGTCGTGGGATGGGATCCGCGGCGAGTACGAGCGTGCGGCGACGGAGCTACGGGCTGCCGAGCTGGCCTGCGTGGCCACGGAAGGCGAAGCGGCAGCCGCACGTGGCGCGCTCGACACGGCGCTCCAGGCGCAACGCGATCTCGCCAAGTCGCAGACCCAGCTCGACGAGCTCAATCGCGACAAGCGGATGCACGACGAGCTCGATCGCGCATACTCGGACATGCGGACGGACCTCAACGTGCAGCTTCGACCCGAGATCTCCGAGCTCGCCAGCTCGTTCCTGACCGAGTTGACCGACGCCCGATATTCGGAGTTGGAGCTGGACGATCAGTACAACGTACTGGTTCTCGAGGAGGGCGTACCGAAGCCGGTGATCTCGGGGGGCGAAGAGGATCTGGCGAATCTCGTCCTTCGCCTCGCAATTTCGCAGATGATCGCGGAGCGCGCGGGCCAGAGTTTCTCCCTCCTCATCCTCGATGAGATCTTTGGCTCGCTCGATGAATCCCGGAGACACAACGTGGTCGAGCTCCTGCGGCGGTTGCAGGACCGATTCGAGCAGGTCATTCTCATCACGCATATCGAATCGGTGCGTGAGGGGCTCGACCGCGTCATCACTATTCGCTATGACGAAGAATCTGGCGCCTCGCGCGCGGAGCACGAGCCCGCGTTAGGCGCGGTCGCCGTCGACGATTCGGCGCAGCTCACCATCGGAGCCGCCGACTGATGGTCGCGACTCGCACCTGGCGTCCCTCGCACTCCGTCGACGGCCCCTTCCGGGCACGGCTCGACGACATCGCCGACCTGAATCAGGTCTTCAGCGATGCGTTCACCGAGCGGTATCGTCGCGACGGCATGGTCGGCGTCCGCGTGCCGTATCTCAATCCCGCCGTGTGGCGCTACGCGATCGCAGACGCGGACGCGGGCGCGATGCTCTGGCGTGATGACCGCGGCCACATCGCTGCGTTCAACATGATCCATCGCTCCGGAACGGAAGGATGGATGGGCCCACTCGCCGTGCGTACGGAGTACCAGGGCACGGGACTCGGCAAGGAGATCGTGTCGCGCGGGATCGAGTGGCTAAAGCAGAGCAGCGCGAGGGTGATCGGTCTCGAAACCATGCCGCGGACGATGGACAACATCGGCTTCTACTCGCGGCTCGGCTTCGTACCTGGCCATCTGACATTGACGACGACGTTGGACGCGGCGCTTTCCGATCGGCCGGCGCTCCTCCTCGCACGTCGCTCGGCCCAGGAAAAAGAGGCGACCATCGCCGAGTGCAAGTCGCTGCTCGAGCGGCTGGCGCCGGGGTACGATTACACCAGGGAGATCCAGCTGACGGACGAATTGTCGTTAGGCGATACCGTCATTCTCCGTGGCTCCGACGGCTCCCTCGAGGGTTTCGCGCTCGCGCACACGGTACCGCTCGTGGAGGGACGAGCGCGCGAAGAGCTACGCGTGCTGAAGCTCGTGCTGTTGCACGAGGAGCAGTTTCCGGACATGGCGCGTTCCTTGTGCGACTTTGCGCGACGCGGTGGCACACGGCGCGTTGCTTTACGAGTTCAGGGCGACTACCAGGCGACCTATCAGCGATTGATCGGCATGGGTGCGCGGGTGCGATGGACGGACCTCCGCATGTCGCTCGCGAAGCACGAGGAACAGCATCCGAGCCAGGCGCTCGTGCTATCCAATTGGGAGATTTAGAGCGCGAGCTAAGACGTTGCGGCGTCAGCGCTTTGGCTCGCCGTTGGGCTCAAACTGGGCTTGTCTGGCGCGTTTTCGACGACTCTGAGCGTCGTCGCGGCGTCCGGCTGCTGATACGCTTGCTTCATCGTCGCGAGATCACGCCAGCCACCGGCGCGACTGACGTCGACGTCCGGAAGGTGCTTGCGCTCCGATGCCCACAATCGCCGGTACGCATGCCACAGCCCGCGCTCGAGCTTCGGCACACCTGCGACGGACTCGGCGCGACGGAGCAAGTAATCGGCGCGGTTGCGGGTGATTGACTCGCTCGGCGTGCTCGGGTCGCGCATCTCGGGGAACAGCGGCGCGTCGCCGAGACGCGGCTGCAATCGGAAGTAGCGATCGATCGCCGCGCGCCCCGCCGTAGAGAGCGGCGTCAGCTCGAAATAGCCCAACTTGTCGTGATCCTCGCGGAACGCGAGCGCACCGTGCGGCATGTGCTCGGCGCGCCGCTCGTCCTGGCCCGCGGCGCCGAGCGCGCGAGTGACCTGATCGCGCGTGAGGTAGACGTCATTCGCTCTGAGATGCGCAATCGCGTTGACGCGACGGCCAGTGAAGCGTGCCAGCGCGAGCATGCACGCGAGTCGCCCGTGCGGATCGACGCTGTCGGCGACCTTGAGCGTTTTCGTGTAGCGGTCCTCGGACGCGATCGGCCGTTTGACGTTCTTCTCGCGGGGGAGCTGCACACCGGCGAGCGGATCGATCGTGAGCAGCGGCCGGCCGCCAACGCGGAAGTTCCGCGCCCAGCGGATGACGCTCTTCAACCAGCGCAACTCATTCCCGACCGTGCCGTCGCGCGGCGCCGTCGAAACGCCGCGGGCCTTGGGTGAGACGATTGTGCGCGTGCGCCGGCCGGCGACGTAGCTGTCGACCTGCGTCTGACTGAAGTTCTCGAGCGCGAACGACTCGCCGAGGTGCCCGGTGAAGTAGGGCTTGTACATGTTCTCAGCGAGTGAGCGGCGTTTCGCTGACAGATGCGGCGCGCGCTCGGCGAAGTAGAGTGTGAAGAGTCGGCCGAGTGTGAGCGTACGGACCGGACCCGTGAGACGGAGCTCGGCGATCCGGCGGGCGAGCTCCCGCGCCTGCTCCAGCGCGAGAACTCGATCACCGTGACCTAACGACTTGCGATCCTGCGTGCCGTCGTCGCGGCGCACTTCCCGATAGATGGCCGTCGAGCCCGGCCGCTCGAAGACGTACACGGTCACGCCCGCCTCTTCGATCGCTTTGCGCCACGCCTTTCGCCGTCGAGTGGTCATTGGTTTCCTCGGATGCCGTTGCGCGCGTCGCTCATCACTTCCCTCGTCGCTTGCTGACGCTCTCGTCCCGTACGATGAGCAAGCCAGGCGGCGAGACGCCTAACGCCGCAGCCAACTTCTCGAGCACTTCGAGATCGATCGACCGCGGCCGACCGTTCTCGAGTCGGTTCACTGTGGCACGAGTAACGCGCGCGCGCGTGGCAAGCTCGCCCTGCGACCAGCCCCGCCCCTCGCGCAGCGTTCGGATCTCCACGCGAAGCGGCGTCATCGCTGCCTGTACGAGTTGGGTTGCTGCTGCCATGGCCGTTCCCTCGGAGAGCTCCAGTAAGCTGTATAGTAGCTCATACACTAGCCCTTGCGCAATAGCGCTGGTGGCTGTAACTTCACTCGTACAGAAGTCGACCGAGAAAGAGCCAGCCCGGTTCCCTTTGGCAGAGTGACGCGGGACTGGCTCCCCACAGACCCGAAGGCCTGCACGCGCAACGTAGTGCGCTCCCGGCCTCGGGCGCAACGGAGGAGGTAGCAGATGGAGTACTTCGACGAGTGCTACACGGCCACGCTCGACTCCGAGATCGACAGTCGCATCGCGAGTAGTCGCGCACAGCCACGGCCACCTACAGCGTCGGCCATGCACGACCCGACCGAGCAAGACCTCGCGATCGCCGACCGCGCTAACGCTCACGGTGCGTCCGCCTTCGCCCCCGGCACTAGCCTACGCGAGGCCGCCGGGCAGCAGTTGCGGGCATACGAGCGAGCGAGCGCAGCGTCGGCGCCGCGGAAGACGTCGGGACGGCTGTATCAGCCAGCTCCCGGCCTAACGATCGTCATCGCGGCGACTGGTGAGGCATTCTGGGGCCTGCATCACGTCGATGGCGTCTACGTCGCGGATCCGGATATCTGCCGTAGGGCGCAAAGGAATTCGGTCGACAACGACCATCGATCGGCGCTGCGGCGGAATGCCCTGTACGATCTCGAGCGCGCCCGGTTCGCGCTCACCGATGCCGGCCACGCTGCGCTCGTCGGCCGCAACACTTCGACCACCAGCGCCGCGTAAAGTTCGCCCCAGGGACCGCCGGCACTCCCGCTGGCGGTCGCTCACTCTCATCTGGAGAATCAGAGAATGCTCCGACGAATCAGCGACACGACCGTCCGCCTAACCGTCAGCCTCAGCGTGGAGCGCCAGAGCGCTGGCGTCGACTGCTACGCGTGCGGCGTGGAAACGCACATCGAGTACGGGCTCCCGGTCGACGAGCACGGCGACTTCTACGAGACCGACGATCAGGGCGACTTCACCATCGTTCCTGCCTGCCGCGAGTGCTTCGCCGTCCATGCGGAACACGGCGCTGCGGGCCTGGCCATCCGGCTTCGCGCCCTTGAGCAGATCGCCGCGGAGATTCGCCGCGAGATTCGCC